>JAOAEQ010000013.1 GCA_026416715.1 bacterium | reverse complement strand
AGATAATACTGCGATAAATCTTCTTCCAGAACCGCCGACTGCTCTTCGGGTAGTAAATACGGGTTTAGGAAGTGTCCAGCTTACCTGGTGTGCACCGACGACTGATTCGGTCAATCTTTACGGCGGGTTAGCAACTAGCTATCGAGTTTATAAGAGTACAAATGGTTATGGATTTGATAATGGAATCCTATCAACTACAACTACGATAACCGTTTCGGGTTTAACCCCAGACCAAGTATATTTTTTTCGGGTTAGTGCACTCAACGCAGGCGGTGAATCGTTCCCGACAAATACGTTAGCGGTTCGAGTTAGAGCAACCGGTACGGCGAATATCCTTATTGTTGATGGGTTTGACCGAATGGATCGATGGATGATGCCGGCGATTCGGAGTAAAAGTGTTTATTATGGAAGTGACAATGGATACCCGAACCGACAATATATGGAATTAGTTAATAGTTATAACTATTCGATACAGCATGCAATTGCGATAGCGAATGCTACGACGGCGAATAATGGGAAATTCTATTTCGATTCTGCAAGTAACGAAGCGGTAGCGAGTGGATTAATCAATCTATCAAATTATAAACTTGTAGTTTGGTTTACCGGTAAAGAATCGACTGCAGATGAAACGTTCAGCAGTACGGAACAAACCCGAGTGACTAATTTCTTAGCAGGAGGTGGCCGATTATTTGTGTCCGGTTCAGAAATCGGGTGGGATTTAGGCAGGACGGCTGGTAGCGCGGATTCCACCTTCTATTCGAATTCATTAAAAGCGAGATATGCGGGCGATGATTCGAATACTGATACCGTAACCGCTTCTGCGTATGGGATATTTAATGGATTAAGCAGTTTTGTATTTGATACCGGTCGCGGAGTAACCTATTTTGTTGATTATCCGGACCAGTTAAATACTATAAGTGATAGTAGTGTATGTTTGATATATTCTGGTGGTTCTGGTGGAAATGCGGCAATCCAATATTGGAGTCCTACTACGAAAGTAGTTAATTTCGGTTTTCCGTTTGAAACGATTATCGATAGTTCAGTCCGCAATAATGTTATGCAACGGATTCTAAGTTTCCTTCTCCCGCCGCGATTACTCATTTCTCTGCCGACATTAAATTTCTCCGCACAACAGGGAGGTTCGAATCCAGCGGAGCAAGTATTGACTGTCTATAATGATGGGGGCGGAAATATGAGTTTTACTGTAGGTTCAAATCAGAGTTGGTTATCACCAACACCGACATCGAGCGTGGTTACTGCAGGGATACCGCAAAATATCCAGGTCAATGTAAATATTACCGGTTTAAGTTATGGAACTTATACCGGTACCTTAACAATCACCGGAACCGGTGCAGAAAACAGTCCACAATACTGCACGGTTATCCTGACGGTGAATCCGCAACCGAATCTGCGGATTAGTCCGACCGCATTAACATTTACGGCGTCTAGTGGCGGACCAAATCCGGCACCACAAATCTTGACCATTTATAACGATGGTACCGGAACGATGAGCTGGTCTGCAAGTACGAACCGAACTTGGTTATCGATTTCTCCAACGAGTGGAAGTGTGATTGAAACGGGATCGCAAACAGCTCAAGTCGGAGTGAATATTTCTGGGTTAGCGGTTGGGACAACCTATGGCATTATCACGGTTAGTGCTCCAGGTGCACTGAACACTCCACGCATTTGTAATATTACGCTGGTTATTTCTGGACAAATGACTGCGCTCGATTACGATTGGCGTACCTATGATGTATTAGATATAAAACGGCATTGATTTGAAACGGAATAAATCAGTTGCTCCGGATTATTCATAAAGGATTCATTTAACAATACAAAAATTTAGCATTGCAAATGTTAAATTTAAAATGCTAATGAAATTCTATCTCCCTCCTTTAATCTATTTTCTTCTGTTAGGTATCAATATCACTATGCATGCGAAATCTAATAATATCGAGTATCTTGGACAACCGTGTCGAGCAAAAAATATTTTATCAACATTGATGGTAACCGATCCCAAAACTGGGAAAGAATCGTTTGTTCTCTGTAGTAGTAGTGAAGCAGCGCATATCGAACTTATCGTTATCGATTTCGAAAACAATACCGGGCAAGTGTTCAACGCTCCAACTAGTGAAGGTGCATGGGCGCTACAACTGGTGTCCGGAAATCGGTTGGTTATTGGAACTTATTACGACGGGTATTTTTTAGTATTCGACCTCAACCGAATGCAGTTTATCAAGAGTATTAAATTCCCAGGAGAAAGTTATATCTGGAATTTTGCCATTGGAAATGATGGACGGATTTATGGAGGAACCTATCCGCACGCTAAACTCGGTGCATTAAATATGGATAGCTATGAAATTGAAACGTTCGATTCTCCAACGGTAAAAGAGAATATGTATTTACGATACGTATTTCCGACCGCTGACGGGCGAATTCTCTGTACCTATATTGCAAAAGAAATCGTAACGGTTATTTTTGATCCCAAAACAAAACAATTTAGTCCCGTTCCTAAAGAATTAAATGGATTGAGTTCCGCAGTAATATGGGAAGGGTATTTATGTACCCGAAATAAAGTGTATGATGGAGTTACGTTAGCTTTGCTGGAATCATTACCGTTTCCTAAACCACCGAACGAAACACTCGATTGGTCTATCCTTCCGGGTTTAAGCAATGCAACGACATTATATCTTCGGCAAGGACAAACCATATATCGATATACAAAAGATATGACAGCATTAGAGCTAGTCGCAGAACTCGACTCCCGGTTAGTTGGTTCTGTCCGAGCGACAAGTCGCACGGGGAAACTCCTTGGGATAATCGGTCAGAAATATTTTGTCATTACTCCCGGTAATCAAAAAATGGAAATACGACCGTTTCCAGTAGAAACCGCTGGTCGTCCGCCAATGTTTCTCAAATCTGATGGGAAAGGACGAATATGGGGTGGTCCCGAATTCGGGCAGACATTATTTTGGGTGGATACAAAAACCAAAAAATATGTTAATACAGATGTCGTTTCGAGTCACGGTGGTGAAGTATATGATGTTACATTCTATCAAGGGAAAGTATATCCAGTCGCTTATGCTGGCGGGGAAGTGATTGAATATGATCCGGAGAAACCATTTGATTTGTGGAACGGTAATCCACGAACAATAGCGAGATTTGGACCGGAGTATATCCGACCTTATGCTGGGATAAAGATAGGACCGGATAACAAACTATATAGCGGCTGGTGGATTAAATATGGGGGATATGGCGGCGCAATTTCTATCACTGACCCTATAACTGGAAAGTCAGAATTAATTAAAAATCCATTGGGACAAATGAATATTAGTGGAATTGCGGTAAATGATAAATACATTTTTGTTGGAACGACATTAATGGCTAATGGTTTACCGAATAATCCGGATGGTAATCCAGCGTTCGGAATGGTGGATATCTCTTCGCGAGAAGTAATGTTTACTCAAGAATTTGATAGGAATAATTTTGTTACTGTGCATGATCTTGTAGTTGATGTGAAAACAGGATTGGTAGCGTTCGCTGTTGATAAACAGTTATATCTCTTTAATCCAAAAAACAAACAATTCGTAAAATTGAATCCAGAATTACCCGCAGTTACAGGTACAATTATTGCTCCCGGTGATGGATATATCTATTTTGGTAGTGCGAATAGACTGGTAAAATTTTCGCTCATTTCGAGAAAAGTAACTGATTCTGTTGAATTTCCAGAAAATGTGAATAAAATTGCTATGGATGTTGACGGTACTATTTATGTGTCCTGCCGAGCAGATCTGTTTCGATGTACCATCAAATAAGTTATCAGGTAAATAGTTAAAAATCATTTTTTTCTATTCTATGCCATGGTATTCTTTGGGTAAGTTTTTCTTCCTATCAATTACGTTTAAACATAATTCCAGCCTCCTATTCCAATAACTCGTTGAATCAATTTTTCAATGTTACATTGCCTTAGTTTCGATGCTCTATGATAGAATATACCTATGACTAATTGGCAAAAAATAATCGACCAATTACCAGATTCACCCGGTGTATATATTTTTAAAGGAAAACGAAATGAACCGATTTATATTGGAAAAGCGAATTCGTTGAAATCCCGGGTTCGGTCATATTTCTATAGCCAACGCAATCTACCGTCGAAAACCGTATTGATGCTCGAACGGGCAACAGATTTAGATTATATTGTGGTTCAAAATGAGCTCGAATCCCTGGTGCTTGAACAAAATTTGATCAAACAGTTTAAACCGAAATTTAATGTCCGGATTAAAGATGATAAACGATACCCCTGGTTACGATTCACCTATAGTGAAGATTATCCGCGGTTGTTGGTAGTTCGGTTACCTCAGCAAGATAACGATAGATATTACGGTCCTTTTCCCCATTCCAGTTCGATGCGGAAAACAATACAATTTCTTCGGACATTTTTCCCGATTCGAAATTGTAAGCTCAAAATTGTTGAAGGGAAACAAGCAAGTTCTCGACCATGTTTAGAATTCCATTTAAACCGGTGTAGTGCTCCATGTAGTGGGTATATTAGTAAATCAGATTATCGCTTGATTTGCGATCAGATATGTATGCTTTTAGAAGGGAAATATAATGAAGTTGAATACCATTTGAACCAAAAAATGCAGCAATTATCGGATTCCATGCGGTTCGAAGAAGCAGCGAAAATACGAGACCAACTTCGTGCAATTAAGTCCATGCAATTTAAACAGTTAATATACATTCCCGAAGCAGCGGAACGCGATTTCGTAGCGATTGCTACCTGCGCTGATAACGTTTCTGCGGATACGGAAATCGCTGCCGTTGCCGTGTTTGTGATTCGAAATGGGAAATTAGTCGGAAAAGAAAAATATATCTTAGAAGGTGTTGCTGGATTATCGATACCAGAAATATATGCAACCTTTCTCAAACAGCACTATCACATCGCATATCGGATACCCAGGGAACTCTATTTATGCGCGCATCCGGAAGATGAACCGGAACTTATTGAATGGTTAAGTCAAATTAAAGAATACGGTCGGTTCGATTTGTATTCAAAATGTAGAACGAAAATATCAATTGAGGTTCCGCAACGCGGTGATAAAAAGAAATTATTGCTGACGGTAGCTAAAAATGCACAATTGTTCTTAATGGAAGAATTATCCCGGCGACAACCAGAATTAGCGAGACTACCGCAATCGCTGGTTGACCTAAAATTTGCGTTACATCTTCCCGTATATCCGCGAATTATCGAAGCGTTTGATATTTCGAATATTGGTGGAACCGATGCGGTTGGTTCGCTAGTGGTATTCAACAATGGTCGTCCCGTGAAATCAGCATATCGCAGGTTTCGAATTAAGCGAGTTGTAGGTATTAACGATTATGCAATGATGCAGGAAGTGATTACAAGAAGATTTACCCGTTTACTTGAAGAACAAAACGAAAGAAATAACGAACGAAAAACCGAACGAACGTATCTCTACCCGGATTTGATTTTAATTGACGGTGGATTAGGACATCTCCATGCTGCACAAGAGGCAATGAACCACGTTTTTAAAAACCATAACCTGGAATGTACGATACCGATTATTGGTTTAGCTAAACGTTTAGAAGAAATATATCTTCCGACTCAAAATGAACCAATTATTTTATCGCGGGATAATAAAGGGTTACATCTCCTTCAACGGATTCGTAATGAAGCACATCGATTTGCGATAACTTACCATCGTCAATTACGCAAAAAACAAAGTGCACGATCGTTTCTCGATGAACTTCCAGGTATTGGAGAAGTAAAAAAACTTGCGTTACTCCGTCATTTTGGTTCAATTGCGGAATTGAAAAAAGCTACGGTCAATGATTTGCAACATGTACCCGGTATAGGTAAACAACTGGCTGAAACAATCTATCAATATTTAATTACGATTTAATCCTTCTTTTTGAACCGCTGTTTCTTTTGCTTTGATTAGAAAAGTAAGTATTTCATTAACAGGAACGGGAATATTTTTTTGTTTCGCAAGTTTAACAATCGCACCGTTCAGTGCATCGATATCAACCCGTTTACCGGCTTCGATTGCTTGTAGCATCGACGACCGATGAGGTGCAGTTGATGGAACTTCGTGAGAGAAAAATTTTTCAAAATATTTTTCAGGGTCAGAATAAATTAATTTGATTTGATACGCTTGAGCGACAAGATATATTTCCTGAATAACTTGGACCATAATTGTGCGCGCATATCGGTTCTCTGCAATTTCTCCGTAAGTCATACCGAGTAATGCGGATAATGGATTCAATGCGGAATTATACATAACTTTCTGCCAGAGATATCCCGTAATTTCTTTTGTTAATTTCGCGGGAATCCCAGCCTGCGTTAATCGTTGAACGAGTAGCTCTATCTTTTTGTATATTTCATTGGGGATATCTTGTTGAATTGGGCCGAGCATAGTTTCTTCAGCATAAACCGTTACTTTTACTAGTCCTGGTTCGGGAATTGCAGCACCAAAAATAACTCGTGCGCCGACAACTTTTTCTTTGCCGAGTTTTGCAGAGATTATTTCCCAATTTCCTAAACCATTCTGGAGAGATACGACTAACGTATTCTTAGTAACTAACGGAGCAAATTGCGTAACCGCTCCTTCCGTATCAAACGATTTGACGGTGAGCAAAATATAATCGAATTCGTGGTTAGCTAATTCGGTTAATTCCGTTACACAATCAAGACTCTGAATTAGATGCTCACCCCAAATACCGGTAATCCGTAATCCATTTTGTTTAATGTAATCTAAATATTTTGCGCGACCATAAAGGGTTACCGATTCTCCGGATTTTGCGAGTAATCCACCTACAACTTGACCAATTGCTCCTGCACCAAAAACCAAAAATTTCATAGATTATTCCGAATCGTGAACATTAAACACTATGTAATCGTTTAAACGCATCCATCTTATCGCGATTACCAAGTTTCGCTTGTTTGAGCGCTTGGTGAAGGATTGCTATCGATTGATCATAATTATTGCGGTCGACCGGGTAGGGATGCCCGTCTTTTCCACCATGAGCGAAACTATATCGAACCGGATCGCGAAAACTGGGTGCTATCCCATAGACTAATTCTGAAATTAAACTTAATGCACGAACGGTTTTGGGTCCAACACCTTCGATACCAAGTAACTGTTCGAAATTTTGCGGTTGCTGTTCGTAGGTTCTGAGCAATATCTTGGTTAACCGATCAGGATTTATATCTGCCGGAACTATCGAATGTCGGCTGGGTAAATCGAGCCGTTGAATTGTTTTCAGTTCTCGGATTGATTTTTCCGGATGCTCGCAAGCGATTTGCGTGGTTATCCTGCGTGCGGGTTCACTTTCTCGTGCAACTAGATTTAGCGTTTCTCCCCGTATATCACAGCAAACAGCTGTATGTGGTTCGTTAACGAAACTGTGGTGGTTAGTACCATGAAACGTTTCCGATAACCAATGGTATCTTCGTGCATAGCGGTTCGATACATTCATTCCTTGCTGAACGACTGTCCATAAACCAGATTGAGTAAAAATAAACGAATGATGGTAAAGCTGGTATCCATCCTGGACCGCAGTATTATCTACTTTTGCTGACATTTTACTCGCATATATCAGCGGTTCTGGATCAACGGAAATATAATTACTAAACATTCTAATTTCAGTAGGTGTTTTTCTAGAAGTACTCCCTTTCCCGCCGGTGATATATACTCCGAGGTCGTTTTCTAATCCTTTGAGTCCTTCTTTCAAAGCGCTGCAGACCGTTGTGGTAACTCCACTGGAATGCCAGTCGAATCCGAGAACACAACCAAACGCTTGAAACCAGAATGGGTCGGATAAACGTCGAACGATTTCATCCGGACCAAACTCTTCTACGATAGCAATGGTAATTTCGCGAGCTAATAATTTCATGCGCGAAAAAAGCCAACTGGGAGTTTTTCCATAGTGTAGGGGCAGATGAGCGATTCCAGTACGCATAAGTTACATTATTTGTTGTTTCAAGTTTAGTTTTGGTAAATAGCAATTATAAATGAAAAATTTAAAAGCCTAACTTTTAATCAGTATCTGATGCCGGTATCATTGGTGTTACATTGGTTGTTGGTGGTAGTCCAGTAGAAACTTTTATCAACCCGGTAGCTTTCATCACTTGCAGGGTTATCACAGCGCCAGACTCATCGGAGATTGAGATAATCGCGCCATCAGTGCTTCCATCAGGATAAAATGCTATACTTTTGATGGTGCCGTCATCAGCTTCGGAAACATTGGGAATATTTATGTTAATCGTATTAAATTTAACACCATCGGGTAATGTATGTCGACGCGCATAATTCGGTAATTCATCGTCATCTTTCAATAAACTACTATCAGGTATAATCTGATATTCCTGTTTATTTAAATCAAATTTAACCTGAAACATTAGCCGGTGAATAACGGATAAGTGGTGCGCTGTACCTAACGTTGTTGCTAAGTTTCGAGAAGCTGTTTCGAGTCGCGATTGTTCAAATGCACCACGGAAATTAGGGATAGCTGCTCCAACAATCAATGTTACGATAACCAATACTACTAAAATTTCAAGCAGCGTGAAACCATTCATTATAGGCATTGTAACGCTCAAAATCTAAAATTCAAATGAAGTTCAAAAAATCAATGGAAGCATTCGTTTTTCTGCCCTCAGATAATTGACCTCTTGTTTCTCTCTATTTTCCGACGTTAAGATTAATCGTAAATACGGGCAGAAGCATAGCGAGTGCGATGAATCCCACAATACATGCCATACAGAGGATAACCGCTGGTTCGAGTAGTGAAGTGAATACTTTCAACGACCGGTCAACATCAGCTTCATAGGAATTAGCAATTTTCATTAACACACTTTCTAAATGGCCAGATTCTTCACCGACCGCAATCATATTTACTACCATTGGTGGGAATATAGCGCTCTGGCGTAACGGTTCAGCTATCCGTTCACCTTCGCTAATATTGGTTCTGATTTTCCGAATCTCCTGGGCGACTAGCAGATTGGTCATAGTATCTGCAGAGATTTGTAGTGCATTTAAGATAGGGACACCATTTTTCAGTAACTCACCGAATGTTCTTGCGAACCGTGCAATTTCGCGTTTGCGAATAATAGTGCCTAATACCGGAATTCGAAGTTGTAATTGGTTTACTCGTAGTTTCCCTTCAGCAGATTTAATAAACCGATAAACTGCGATACCAATAATACTCCCCCCCAACAAAACTATCCACCAGTATTGTTGCATTATTCTAGAAATCATCATAAGTATTTGTGTCGGTAACGGTAAGGCTACTCCAAGCTCTTCGAAAATCGCAGCGAAACGGGGTATGATAAACGTTATGAGAAATATGACCGCAATAGTACCGACTATAACTAAAACCAGTGGATACGCCATTGCGGTTAAGATTTTCCCACGCATTTCACTTTCTTTCTCACTAAAATCTGCTAAACGTACCAGCACGGTTTCAAGTAAACCACCAATTTCACCTGCACGAACCATACTAACAAAAAGCTGATTAAATACTTTAGGATGTTTAGCCATCGCATCAGCAAGGGTACTACCTCCCTGTACTTCGTTTCTTACCATTTTAACGATTTCACGGAGTTTCGTATTTTCTGTCTGATTTGATAGAACCGTCAATGCATTCATTAAGCTTAACCCAGCACTTAATAAATCAGCTAACTGCCGAGTGAAATTAGCGATTTCACTCGATTTTATCCAAAGTGATCTAGCGGAACCTGTTTTCTTATACGATGCGGAAATTTTAGAAGAAAGTAATCGATGGCTACCAATTCCTTCTTGTACCCGAATCGGATATAAGCCTAATGCATGTAGTTTTTCTATCGCTTGAGATTGATTTTCTGCTTCCAAGGTTCCTTCAATTAGTTTCGCTTGCGTATTTCGAGCTTGATAAACAAATTTTGCCATAATAACAACATGATGTAAATAGATACAACATACGGTAGCATACCATATGTAAACCTTGTCAATTTTTTATATCCATTTACATCTTTTCAATCATCATTATTCTGTAAACTCTTCTTCTTGTGTTACCCGGAGTACTTCATCCACGGTAGTTATTCCTTGTAATACTTTCTGCCATCCATCTTGTCGTAACGGTCGCATGCCATCAGCCATCGCTGCGAGTTTAATTTGATTTGCGGGAGCTCGTTGCATAATGAGACTTTTGATTTTATCGTTTAATGTGATAATTTCAAAAATCGCTATTCGTCCTTTGTATCCGGTAAACCGACAGGATTCACAGCCAGTCCCGCGATATAATTTTGTCGACTCCGGTAGTTTAGTCCCTTGACCGGTATCAATCAGCGACAGGGTTTGGGCATCAGGTATATATTCTTTTTTGCAATTGGAACAAATAACTCGAACTAATCGTTGCGCAATCATTCCTTCAACCGAAGACGCAACTAAATACGGTTCGATATTCATGTCTAACAATCGGGTCACAGCACCAGCCGCATCGTTAGTATGCAAGGTTGAAAACACTAAATGACCGGTTAATGCGGTGCGGATAGCGATTTCTGCGGTTTCATGGTCACGAATCTCACCGACTAAAATTACATTAGGGTCATGACGAAGAATATGGCGCAAGCATCGTGCAAAAGTAAGGTCTATTTTTGGCTGTACTTCAATCTGATTGATCCCATAGAGTTCATATTCAATCGGGTCTTCAATGGTAATAATCATCTTATCAATTGAATTAATTTTATTCAAGCACGCATAGAGTGTGGTTGTTTTACCGCTTCCAGTCGGACCGGTAACCAGAATAACGCCATGCGGTTTTTTGAGGAGCTGGTTAAATTTTTGCACTCCTTCAGGGGATAATCCCAGTTGTTCTAGTGAAAGTAAAATACTACTACGGTCAAGAACACGGATATCAATACTTTCACCGAATGCAGTAGGTAACGTGGAGACCCGTAAATCATATTCTCGCCCGCTCATTTTGACTTCAATTCGACCGTCTTGCGGTAACCGGCGTTCGGCAATGTTCATGTTTGCCATGATTTTTATTCGAGAACATATTGCCGCTTGAAATTTCTTGATTACTGCAGGCACCGGCTGTTCATGTAGCATACCGTCAATCCGATATCGAACGCGGAGTTCATTCTCAAACGGTTCGATATGGATATCAGTAGCTCGACTCGCAAACGCTTCTGCCAATATCTGATTCACAAATTTGATAATTGATGCATCTTCTGCCATTTCAGTAATATCTTCCGCTGTGTTTAATTCCGCTCCAATAACCTCAACTTCTTGTTTCTTTTTCTTTTTTTCAGCAGCTGATTCTTCGGTCATCCGCTGGACTGTTTCCGCGCCAATACCATAGTATTTTTTAATCGCTTCTGCGATATCTTCTGGAGTAGCAATAGCCGTTTCGACATCGTATGAGAGTAATAACCGAATATCATCAATTGTTTTCATATCCAACGGGTCGCTGGTAGCAATATGAATTTTATCATGGTCAACTTTTATCGGAATGAGTTTATAATGGAAAACGAATTTTGCCGGGATTTTCTCAATTACCGATGGATGAATTTGATAATTTTTAAGTTTAATAAACGGGAGATTTAATTGTTGTGCGAGTGTAGTTAATACTTCTTCAGAAGTTACATATCCAAGTTTAATCAACGATTCTCCAATTCGTTCCCCGGTTTTTTTCGAAATTTGTAATCCTTCTTCAAGTTGGGCATGGGTGATTAATCCCCGATCTATCATCATTTCGCCCAATAATTCTTTCCGTTTTCTTATCATAGGACTTATGAAACTCTGAACTTAACTATGCCTTTATTCCTGAATTGTCTGAAATATATTTCGACAATTCAGGATTGCCAAATAATTAAGTTTGGTTTCAATTGTATCAATGTTGTCTATACTTTATATACCTTTCTCAAAGTAAATAAAGCAGACATCACCTTAAGTAAACTCACTTATAAAATTTTATCACATATTGAATATATTATGGTAGGGTTAAAACATCAAACCTTTTAGAACAGGGTAGCGTGCTAAGGTTTTTGTTTAGCGGAGCTCGCTGCAGATAGATTTAAGTAGTAGGATATCAAACTTCTTTAAGAACAACAGATTCAGCGGTATTGTGCACTACAACTTTTTATTTTCCCGTCAAAATAAAGCATTTTTCAAATCCCAATATTAGACATTAGGGAATATTGAAATATCGGTATTTCTATATCTTCTTCCATATTAGGATTTTTCTAGAATATAATGCTGGTAGAATAGTTTGCATTTTGGTTAAGATTTAAACCGGTTGGTAGCGAGTTGGACAGCAAGTTTAATCGCTTCAATCATCGAAAACGGATTAGCGATGCCTTTCCCCGCAATATCATAGGCGGTACCATGGTCAACCGAAGTACGAACAATTGGTAGTCCAATGGTAACATTCACACCAGTATGAAACGCAAGGGTTTTCAATGGTATCAGTCCTTGATCATGATACATACAAACCACAATATCGAATTCATTGTTAAGCGCACGATGGAAAATAGTATCTGGAGGAAACGGTCCGAAAACTGGAATTTGTTCCTGTTTCGCTAATTCAATTGCTGGCGCAATTTTCGTCTGTTCTTCATCGCCGAATAACCCCTGTTCTCCTGCATGCGGATTAAATCCAGCAACAGCAATTTTCGGCATAGTTATACCCAGCTCTTGTGTTGCCCGATAAGCGAGTCGGATAGTTTTTAAAATTTTTTCTATAGTTAATACCTTGCTTACGTTAGCGAGTCCCATATGTATGGTTACTAATATTACTCTTAATCCATCACCGACTAACATCATGGCATATTCTTTAGTATTAGTTAACATTGCAATCATTTCCGTATGTCCAGGGTAAGGGGAACCGGCAAGATGGATAGCTTCTTTATGAATCGGCGCGGTTACCATCGCTCGCATCTCACGGGATAAACACAATGAAACCGCTTTCTCAATATATGCAAGTGCTGCTTTTCCACATTCAGCTGAGATTCTCCCCGGTTCAGGTAGAGAAGTGAACTGATGCAAATCAAGAATATGTTCCGGTATAGGTAGGTTCAGCGACCGTGCGGTATGTTCAAGAATCAGTCTATCTCCAATGACGAGCGGAACACAGATATTCTGAATTTCCGGAGTTGCTATAGCTTTTAAAATAATTTCAGGACCAATACCTGCGGCATCGCCTAAGGTTATTCCGATACGTAATAATGATTGAGCCATAAGCTACGAGGCAAGTATACACTGTCGTTTTATGAGTTTAATCCGTATAGGATGAAGCTAGCGTACATTTTTTATAGTTTAATTTCGATTTTCGTTGATTGTCGCAGTTCGTTGATAAGATTTTTTTTCGTAGTATTAAACGCTTCATTTTCTAAATATTGACGAATATTCATTCGGTCAGTAACTTGAATAATATGATAGCCAAGCTCTGTTTTAATCAAGTCACTAATTTTTCCGATCGGTAACTCAAATGCGACCGCTTCGATTTCAGGAAAACTATCCCCATGGGTAATAAACCCTAAATCGCCATTATCCATTCGCGTATCCTGATCATCAGAATATTCTTTAACAATTTCTTCCCATTTTTCTCCGCTTTTCAGTTTACTTAATGCGATATTCGCTTTTTCCAGTACGGTTGCACAGGCAGCTTCTCCAGCAGAAGTATCTAGGGAAAAAAAGATATGGCGGAGCCGGACTCGATTCGCCTGTTTCGCTATATCGGGGTGGGCAACGGTATATTGTTCGATCTCAGCATCGGTAACTGGTTTCATTTTTTTCCGAATCAAAAGCTGAATCATTAATTCTTCCCGCGCACGGCGTTCAAATTGCTTCTCGAGCAGCGATTGAGTCAATCCTACCTTATTCAGTTCCTGTTGGAATTCTGCTTCAGTTTTATATACATTCCGAATACGAGCTAACTGTCGTTTCGTTTCCGCTTTAACGATTTGTTCCGACGGAATGATTTTTTGACGTTTTGCTTCTTGCAATAACAATGCTCGGTCGATTAATTGGTTGAGCAGTTCTTCTTGTGTGGGTGGATTCTCAAGAAGTTTGACTGACTGAATAGCTTTTTCTAAATCCGACCAAAATATTACTTCAGAACCGACTTTCGCTACAACACGGTCAACAATTTCTGCAGAAACATATCCGGATACAAATAGGCAAAAGAATATTGATAAATACACTACCTTTTTCATGGGAACATGTGAGATGGTTTTAATAAAAGACCCAGCCAAATCCGTACTATCATACCCAACCGGTTACGGACTGGCCGAGTTATCTCCATTGTATTCTTTCCGAGAAAACTATTCGGAACTGCGCATAGGCTACTTACCTTTATTTATTAACGGCTTCTCTAAATTCTTTTCCGGGTTTAAAATATGGAACTTTTTTACCTGGAACCTGAATCTGTTCACCGGTTTTAGGATTCCTGCCGAGGCGAGAACGTCGTTCTTTAACTCGGAACGTACCGAACCCGACAATTGACACTTTTTCACCTTTTGCAAGAGATTGTTTGATTCCATCGAGAATAGTGTCAACCGCGGTTAACGCTTCGCGAAAAGATATTCCCCCGATTTTCTCCCGAACTTTTTCAGCTATTTCTGCTTTTGTCATAAAAATTACCTCCTAAAAAATATTTTGTTTCGTAATTGTGATTTTTAGAAATAATTAGCTATTGTATCTCTGAGTTATTATTTCTGTCAAATCGGACACCCTATGATCCCTGTTGCAATTGCCAGGTGATATACTGGCTAATGGCTTGTTGCGCTTCTGGTAGTATATGGGTATATTGTATCCCTAGATGGAATATTGCACCGTTTGAGTCAATTGAAATCTTCTTCCAAACCGGTTTCGCTATCGCTTGGATGACCTGCGGATTACCTGGCAATCGGAACTGCAGCCAGATTAATTGTCCATCTAGCTGTAGATTATGGTAATATATCGAAACAGGATGAGCTGAACTGCTCGGTTCGTGCAATTCAGTTTCGCGGAGTTCTAATAACATTCCGCCTTCACTGATGTTAATTATTTCAGTGTCAATCGCATAATCGCTCAAATTATTGATATCTAATTTCATCATAACTACAAATCGCGCAGGAATACGGATAAATTTTCTTCGTTCAATAAACCGACTGTCGTCCATCATAATCCAAATGAAATACTATTGTGAAAACCATGCAGAGATCGCCAAGATGCATATTTTCTTGCTAATCGGTTTTTTAACGGTTTTGACAAGCGCAGCATGGTTATTCCACCACTAGTCAGAATAAATCTTGTTTGCTATTATATTGTATCATTAATTATGCGAAAAAAGAAAAAAACTATTAAAGAAATTAAAACGGCACTGAAATCAGATGGTGAATTATATGCGGTGAATGAGCCGATTGCGCTTGATTCCTATTGTGGATATCGTGATAACGAACATCCGAAAAGTTTTCTCTGGCGTGGACAACAATATATCGTATTACGAGCAATCGCTTCCTGGCGAGTGGAAGAACAAGAGAAACCGTGGAAACGCGCAGTATATTATCGTATTGAAACAACTACCGGTACTATTTTTGATTGCCGATATGAAGAATTGACTGAACGCTGGGTGCTAGTCGGGACTGACCTCGAGCCAGATAGTTGGCCGAAATAGTATGAAATTCAGAATCCCAAATTCAAGCTTTATATACACATCGGGCGGATTGGAATTTAAAATTCTCTAGAGAGTGTTGCGTTCGAGAATTTGGATAAACGTAGAGACGATTTTGGGGTCAAATTGAGTTCCAGAATATTTTTTTAACTCTTTAATTGCCTGTTTCATCGTTCGAGCCGGTCGATATGGTCGGTCGGAAATCATCGCTTCATAGGCGTCAGCGACTGCAATAATTCTTGCTCCCAGCGGAATAGATTCTCCTGCAAGTTTGTCCGGATAGCCAGTTCCATCGAATTTCTCTTGGTGATGATGGATAATTGATAAAAGTGGTTTTAAGGTTGGAATAGATTGTAAAATCTGCATTCCCAACACGGCATGACGTTGCATTTCGAGATATTCTTCATCGTTCAATGAGGTTGGTTTCTGGAGGATGCTCTCTCGGACTCCAATTTTTCCGATATCATGTAATAAACTAGCATCGCGGATTATATCTAGTTGTTCGGAATCAAGTTGTAATTCTTGGGCGATTGCTACTGCAAATCGTGCAATTCGTTCAGAATGACCCCGAGTATATGGATCTCGAGCTTCAATCGCGGCGGCAAATGCTTTAATGGTGCTAACATAAATTTCACGTAAATATGAATAGAGTTGAGCGTTATGAATTGCAATCGCTGCTTGTGCGGCGAACGTTGATAGTAATTCTAAATCTTTATCTTGAAACGTCTGCTCTCCAATACGATTGTTTACACTTATTACCCCTAGTACTTTCCCCTGATATGTTAGTGGAACACAGAGTGCATCTTTAACCGACTCTCTTTTTTTAATATTTCGGAACTGAGAATCCTGTAGTCCATTCCGCAGTAAGACCGGGGTTGCAGAGGCAGCGACATATCCGGCTATCCCTTCTCCTAACTTACGCCGTTCAGTGGTAACAATTTCTTCGTTTAATCCAACAGCTGCTTTAATACTCAATTCACCGGTGGATTCATCAAGAAGCATAATCGACCCAGTTTCAGCGCGAAGCAGATGTAAACTATATCGCATAATCATCTGAAGGACAATATCTGTATTTAAATTCGCGGAAATCGCCCGACTGACTTCTAGTAACGCGGATAATTCTTTGATCTGTTGCTGGGTTCGAGAATATAACTGTGCATTTTCGAGCGCGATTGCTGATTGATTTGCAATACCACTTAGAAGTTTTAAGTCTTCCTCAGTAAATGCATTCCGTTGAGAAAAAGTATCAACATGGATTAATCCGATGAGTTTTTCTTTGTAGAGTAGAGGAACACACATTGCTGAACGTACTCCCTGAGCGATGACACTATCACTCGCTTTAAATCGAGGATCGATAGTCGCATCAGAACTGACTACTGCAACTCGGTCATGCATAACCAAATCGACGATTTTACGACTAATACTCATTGGCTGGGTTTGGTCGATTCCTTTCCGGGAACGAACAGCGACCGGTTTCATTTGTTTTGATTCTTCATCCAAAAGCATGATGAAACCACGGTCAGCTGGGATAACCGTAAAAATACTTTCCATGATTTTATCGAGCAGGATTTGTGGGTCTAATAACGAAACGAGCATCTGCCCAATATCGTAAATTAACCGTAGCCGATCTTGGTCAGTTCTTTTTTTCTGATGGAGATACACGGAATCTAATGGAACATGAATTTTTTCTGCCGGTAACTGTACTTGAACCTGTGAATCAGCAGCAGACCATTCTTTTGGAATTAAAACCGTAGCAAATTTTTTCTCCGGTTCATCGCTCTTCTTTTTCAATTTGGTCACAAAAAGAAAATTTATATGTCCAATAGAAATAATATCACCATCACGGAGAATTTTCGATTGAACCCGCGTACCGTTGACGAACGTGCCGTTCTTACTATTTAAATCGAACAATTCGATACCTCGGGGAGATTTTGTAAGTTTGCAGTGGTTTCTAGAAACACGAGTATCGAGGATACGGATATTGCAGTTCGTGTCTCGGCCAATAAAGAATTCTTTAGTATTCAGTGGATATATTTTGCCTTGGTTTTCGCTCGATTGACAGATAAGGTATGCCATAGTTTACAATTACATTGAATTTTAAATATCGCAATCTGAAATTTGATATATAAACCACTATTCAGGTGTAGTAGTTTAACTCATTTTGGTAAAAATCACAAGTAAATTAGCCATTAGGTTTCATTATGGTATTCTGCATTTTCTTGTATATCAGTAGTATGACTTTTGAATTGTATTTCAGAAAAGAGGTTAGCAATGATACGACTAAATTAAACTCTATTTTTTATCAGTTTAGTAGTAGCGGTGAGTAACGTTACCATTTCTGCTGTTGCCGCTAATGAATGCGAACGGCAAGATAATTTACATCTTTGGAAATCGCGGGTTAAATCTGTTACCGTTTTCAAAAACGAATTAGGGTTTTTCCGACGGCAAGGAGAAGTAACACTACGAGATAGACGGTGTGTTTCCGATGCGGTGCCACCAGCAGCATTCGGAACATTTGTGATTTTCTCTCATGTAACCGATGAATTGGTTGATATTATCGGTAGTAGACCGGGAGAGATAGTTGAATTTGACGATGTTGATGTTGCAAAAGATATTACCGTTAAACGAAATCGACTTGAAGCAAGTAAATATCTTTCTATTCAGCTAACCTATCGTGAAAAAGGTTCTGACCGAATTGCTGCCGGACGATTAGTTTCCGTTGGTAGTGATTATGTTGTGTTAGAATCAGCGCAGAATAATTATGCAGTACCGTTAGCTGGGATTAAAAATTACAGATTCTCGAGAAGCCACTTCGGGTACACGTGGTTAAAGATAACGGTAAAATCCCTGTTAAAACGACACTCGGTATGGCATATTTTCGGAAAGGGATAACCTGGATTCCGGAATATAGCCTAAAATTAATAGATGAAGAAAATGCAGAATTAACTCTTCGCGGACACTAATCAACGAAGCGGAACATTTAGTCCATTGCGATATCAATTTTGTGGTTGGTGTACCTCATTTCGTTCATACTACTAATTATTTAGCACCAATTGCGGTCGGTCAGGTTATTCGAACCATCGGCGCTGCGGTCGCACCGAAAGAAGAGATAAGTCAGATAGCGAACCGTGCAATGATTGCCGGAAATTAAAGGCTTACGAACCGAATAATAATTTCTTTGTTGATTTAGTCACGGTAAAAGGTAAATTACATTTCCGGAATTATGACAAAACCGCAGGACAAATAATCATTAAACTCCGCCTACCGGGCAAACCAACTCTAGCGTCGGACGATGGAACTATCACGTTTGATACTGATAACCTGAAACTACTCGAACACTCCGGAATTATCACCTGGCAGTTAAACCTTAAACCGAATGTAATGAAAACGCTTGAATATCAGGATGAACGATATGTACCTTCGCGTTAGGAGAGAATAAAATCCGAATATAAAAATTCAAACAAAGAGATAGAAACAAAACCAAACCGTAGCGTTTATCATTTTTCTACGAACGCTACAAGATTTCGATTTGCATTTTTAGTTGACAAATTTCCGCTTTAGGCGTATATTATTAAGCAGAGAGAAATAATACTGGACTGGCATTTCGTTCTCCTTAAAAAAAGGAGGTGGGACTATATCCCAATCTGATAACCAGTCCAGTTTTTTTATGAAAGGTACAAAGTGTTTATTAAAACAACTGATATTGATAGTAATTGCCGGTGTATGTTCAACGCTACTTTTTGCGGAGGAAAACAATGATATGCAATCAACGACTCCAACAACTCCTAGCCGAGGAAAGGCAGTTATCCGTCGAGGAATAGTTTTTTATGAAGGGGATACTGCAGCGCAACGGGGTAGACGATTCCTCGAGCGAGCAATCAAACGAATTGAACCGACCGGAATCGGTTCCCCAGAAAAAATTAATGAATATATTGCACGATATAAACCTCTGGTCGTCTATGATTCAAGGATATATTGTTTCGAAGTTGAAGGAAAAGTTGAATCTGGGAAAACGATTTTAACCGGGCTGGTTGGATTAACTGAATATCGGGACGGATTATTTTCGGTTATTTCCGCGTTACAATTTCAAAACATCCAGAATACCATTGAAGTCGTTCCGACAAAAAGAATTGGGAGCCGTTCATTTGCTTTAGTGAAAACCAAGGCCGCTCCTTTTTATAGTCGAACGACCGGATTAAAAGAACAAGTTACCGAATCAGTTTTAGGTGATAGTATTTTTCTATTAGATGAAGATTCCACCGGCAAATATTATTATGCACAAGCGAGTAACGGTTATCTCGGTTGGGTAGAAAAGCGCCGAGTTGTTCGAATGACGAAATCAGCGTTTGTTAAATGGCAAAACCGGCCGCAAGTATTGTTTGTTAAAGAATATAAAAAAGCTACGGTAACTATTCCTATTGGTGCATCACTTCCACTAACAGATTCTGGCCAAATACAGCTTCCAGACGGAAGAAAAATATTAGTGCCATTAGATTATTATCGAGTCCCACAGGAAAGAACCAAGTTTATTCAGCAACTGCTTGAAACAGCGAAACAATATCTTGGTACAAAATATGTTTGGGGTGGGGTAACGAAAGCTGGGATAGATTGTTCCGGGTTTGTCCAAATGGTATATCGAGCTAATGGAATTAATCTACCGCGTGATGCAGACCAGCAATCGGCGGTAGGTCTGCTGGTAGGATTCCGCGGATATACTGAGAATCTGCAACCTGGAGATACACTCTATTTTGCTAATCGGAGCGGACGAATTACCCATACGGGGATTTATTTAGGCAATAACGAATTTATCCATGCAACCGAACCGGTCGTAACAGTAGGAAGTCTTGATCCAAAATCGAAAAACTACGCTGAAAAGCATGCTGCCGGTTTTGTACTTGCCAGGAGAATAATACGGTAAATTCAAATTCCAACAACCTGATTCAACGGTTAACTCGTTCGAGGTATTTATTTTCGTCCGGTTTAACTTTAATTATATCACCGACATTGATAAATGGTGGGACTTGAATAACCAATCCGGTTTCTAATTTTGCCGGTTTAGTTACATTGGTTATCGTAGCAGTTTTAAGTTCCGGTTCAGTTTCGATAACTTTCAGCTCAACCGCTGGTGGTAGTTCGACCGCAATCGGATTTCCATCAAGGAAATCAATCATAACCTTCAAATTCGGTGTTAAATAGTATATCGCATCACCGAGAATCTCACTATCCAACGCAACTTGTTCATAAGTTTCAGTATTCATAAAATGATACCCTTGATTATCGCTATATAAGAATTCCATCGGATGAGTTTCAAGGTCAGCTCGTTCAATCCATTCCGTTGCAGAAAATCGTGCTTCAGTAGAAATTCCGTTCCGTAAATTCCGTAGTTTGACCTGAACAAAAGCACGAAGATTACCCGGTGTTCGATGCTGAAACTCAAGCACCCGATGCGGGTCGTTATTATACATAATAATTGTCCCACGTCGAATTGATGAAGCTTGTATCGTATTAGCCATAGTTGAAATCAATATTTGGTTGTTTTTAGCCGAGACGAATCGGCATAGACCCTGAACTAAAATTTAACCCGATATATATCGGGACTCGGTAGTTAAGCTTTATCGCTGTTAAGTCAATTAAAAATACCATATAATTTTACCTAAAAAAAATATATAGCGTCAAGAATTTGGTTCAATGAATTGAAACTACAATCTCACCTGGTAACCAATGAACATGCAGTTATTGACATAATTGCGTAAAATAAGCGAGAATAAAATATCTCTTAGGATAAACCGGAATATTATATTTACATTCTGTTAGGTAAGGGTATGGATACAAGAAAATTTTGGTATTATTTCTATGTAGTCTTATTTTTTTGTGTATATTTTAACCGGTCAATTACCGTTGCTGAACCATATGATAAATACGGTTTAGTCCCATTGATAACGATTGGTAGAACTTCTAATCCTATTGTGCTCGATGGTGATTTACGTGATTGGCAAGAAACTTTTTCAGTTTCAGGGTTTACCCGTAACGACGGAACCGGCTATGCTTCACAGCAAACTCGGGTATATATGACGTATGATATGCATAGCATGTATATCGCTTATCGCTGTTATGAAGCAGATATGGTAAATCAGCGGATTACTGAATCTCGACACGACGGACTTCCTTGGCGAGATGATTCAATTGAACTGCTTATTTTATCTGATAATAACTGGGATAAATTAGCGCATATTATCGTTAACGCTGGCGGAGCGCTGTATGATGCTATAGGTTTAGACCCGGAAAACGCAGAATGGGAAAGTAGAACTCAAGTTGCGGTTGGCAAAGATGATAGTAGTTGGATAGTCGAACTCGCAATACCGTTTACGGCATTGTGTGGGCAGAGAGCTCTCGTACCCACTATGACAAATTGGAAAATTAACTTCTATCGGAATCGCTATCGGGAAACCGCTGAATATAGTTCTTGGTCATATTGTCCCGGTCCGTTTAAAAACCCAATTCGATTAGGAATATTGAAATTTCAAGAATTAGTACCGAAATTAGAGTTACCTAATCAACTTGAATTAGGGTTTGGATATAATGAATTACCGTATACATTTATTCCTCCAGAGATTATAAGAAATAGTTCGTATCGTTTGCATGTTGAAGCACTTGTTAGAACGGATAATACTACTCTTGCAGATATTCCTTTATCTACTATCGGAACAACGCAGCATTGTATCTCATTCCCTTTATATGGATATGAAGATGGGATACAGGTAATGTTATTTGACCAAAAGAATGAAGCAGTATATCGGACGGTATTCCCCTTGATGTTAAAACCGGAATCAATTGCCGGTGAACTAAGGTTACAAACCATGTTTTTACGTCAATTATTACAGAATCCGAATATTCCAGCTGGTATTCACACTGAACTTCAATATGCAGTGCACGAAGTAGTAACTGTAACCGATGAATTGGAACAAAAATCTGCATCTGCCTATCAACAGAAAAAGCGTATATCTCATTCCGATTGGGTAGAGATATCCCAGAAAATGAATGAACTATATCGGAAGTTATCTAACTATCAAACTATCGTTTGGAAAAAAGGTATCTGGGAGAATCTCTTTCCCGATGAGTTACCTTATTCTACAGAAGAAATAAAAGAAATAGATCTCCTCGCCATGCAAGATGAATATATTTCCGCAGCGTTTAATATAACCAATTTATCCTTTCTGCCATATCAAGCTAGGGTATGTTTAAGAGAACTTGTGAGCAAAATTGATGAAGGCAAATCTGAGAAATTTCCTATGGAGAATATTACTTTCCGTCGGGTGGTATATCGGCAATTGAAAAATGGAATGACTGTCGGCGATGCCTTACCAGCAATGGATGAAGCTCACTTCATAGACATACCGTCTTTGAAAAGCGGTCAAGTCTGGATTTCAATTAAAACGCATAATATTCCCCCAGGAAAATATTTCGGTCAAATCGTTTTAAAACCGTTGGAAGACAGAATGTTTAGCCAAAAAACAGTACAAATAACTATTAAGGTTCTTCCGATAACGCTTCCTCGAGAAATGCCAATTGCAACGTATCTTTGGGATTATGCTGAAAATGATGCGTATATTCGCGACCTGATTGACCATAAAATTAATAAAATGTTAGTTCCTTGCTATCTCTGCCCACCGATATGTGATTCTACCGGCAACGTTATTAGTATTGATTTTTCGAAACACGATACCGCAATTGCTATGAAACATAAATATGGTAATGAAATTATCTTTTCATACGGAGTCGTTCGTGAATTCGACCGCTGGGCAGCGAAAAAGTATCATTGGGAGTATATGAGTGACCCGTGGAAAAAAGCTTTTGGAACCTGGTTAAAATCTTGGATCACACATTTGCTAGACCTTGGATTGGATTATACCGATTTTTCGATGCAGATTTGGGATGAAGCTACCGGAGACTTAGCGAAAAAAGTTGCTGAAGTCGGACCATTTTTGCGAAATATTGACCCGAGAGTCCGCTGGGTGATGAATGGCGCACAAAATTTAGAAGAAGCGAAACTAATGAATCCGTATGTTGATATCTGGATCCCCCATTTGGATAGTTTGCTTAAATCATCTGAAAAAGATTCGCTGCTTGCTTATTATAAATCTACTGGGAAACCGATTTGGAGTTATACTTGTCGGGTGAATATGACTAGTCAGCCGGTACTAGAGTATTATCGGTTGAAACCCTGGCTCGTTTACCAGCTGGGACTAGATGGGGTATGTTTCTGGGCATATAACTCTTGGCGTGGTGACCCGTGGAGCGATTTTGATGTTGTTGGTGATGAGGGATATAGTGATAACGGGGTCGTCTATTCCAGTGACCGTGGTCCGATACCTAGCCGAAGATGGGAAGCGTTTCGCGAAGGGTTGCAAGATTATCAATATCTTTTTATACTTGAGCAACTGATTAAACAAGCAGAAGCGGAGGGCACTGCACAAGAAAACGATATGTTGGTTAAGCTTGCACGCGAAGCGAAAGGAATTCTGCAACAAGCAGTCAATGAAGTATTATTAACAAAAGATGAATCGGTTGTATATCTCTGGCGCGAAAGAATAGCAGAAATGATTCTAAAATTGAAGAAATCGTAGTTAGTTGAAAATAGAAAGAAGAGAGATAGAAAACTCTATTTTCCTGATCTCTGTGTTAACTTAATTTCTGTGTATTATTTTTGTATGCCAGCGAATCTATCTCCCCAATATAAGGAAGCGGAACGGAAATATCAATCTGCCCGCGATAATCAAGAGCGGCTAACCTGTCTTCGTGAAATGCTTGCGCTTATTCCGAAACATAAAGGAACCGAAAAACTTCAAGCCGAAATTAAATCGAAAATATCAAAATTAACCCATGAAATTCAAGAAGGCAAAAAATCGAAAGCGCATCGGCATACGTTTCATATTGATCGAATCCCAAATGTTCCGCAGGTGCTTCTGCTAGGGTATCCGAATGTTGGAAAGTCGCAGATTATCTGTTCATTAACCAATGCGAAATCAGAGGTTACTCCCTATCCCTTCGCGACACGATATCCTATACCAGGAATCATGCTATATCAGGATATTAAAATCGAATTAATTGATTCAACTTCGGTAACCAGAGATTATATGGAACCGTGGATACCAGATATTATTCGTGGAGTAGATGCAGTTATCATAGTCTGTGATTTAGGGGATAAGAATGTTCTTGACCAGATACAAGATGTGATTGACCGGATTGAAAAGATAAAAATTCTACTTGTGGGAAGACATATCGTTTCGCAGATATCAGAAGAATCGGCAGGATTAGCGAAACGGACTTTAATATTAGGTAATAAATCCGACTTAGATGTTAGAGGATACAATGAAAAACTGATCATAGAATTATTTGGAAAGGAATACGATTATGTTTCCATCTCCGCATTAAACCAGACGAATTTGGAGATATTCAAACAAACGCTTTATACCGGATTAGAATTAGTTCGAGTATATACCAAAGTTCCTGGTCATAAACCGGATTTGGAAAACCCATTTCTTCTACCTAAAGGAAGCACAGTTTTAGATTTAGCGCAGTTAATCCATAATGAAATGGCAGAACGATTTAAAACTGCACGCATTTGGGGATCAACGCGGTTCGAAGGGCAACATGTCGAAAAACATTATCTTCTGCAAGATAAAGATATTGTCGAAATCCATGTTTAAGTGAATTCTTCGAAAATGCGAATCTCGAATCGCGCAAAATAACATCAAATGTTTAACAAATACAATCGGATTTGTTACTAGAATCCGATTTCTCTCTTTTTCTTTTCTAGACTTTCGTATCGGGTGACTAACGCACGAATCGCTTGCGTTGCTCGTCGGAAATAATCAATATTGATATATTGCTCGGTTTCTTTAGCGACATTATATTGTTTTTCATCTTGACTTGGCAGAATGATACTTTCCGGCTCACGTTGTAGAAGACTAGCGAATAACCCTAATATTTCGCCAGCTTTTTCTAATTCTAATCTTCGTTCCGTCAACTCTTTCTTGCATTCTTCAAACTCTAATAAAATTCTACCTTTTTCTTCCGGAGTCATCATAGCAAATCATCCACCTTTCACGAAAAATCAATTTAGCAACCTGAACAACTAATTTTCGAATTTATCTAAAGTTTTTATGGTATTATTAAACTATGAATTAGTATCTTTGTCAAGAAATACTCTTTTATTTAATTATAGCAATTCCCCAGTTACTGGGATTCTGCCAATTCATATTCGTTCCATGCCACATCATCGACCTGCCTTCCGGTGGACGGGCATAATCAATCGATTCGTTGCGATTCAAATCATCAATAGCCACATCGAATCCGATAACCGAATTCGGTTTCGGTGTAAAACCATTTAATTCTGATATCGGAATCCTTGCTTCCAGGAAATATTTATTCGGCAAGCGACATATAGCTATATTCCCAGACTCTATTTTTATATTTTTTTTCCAAAGGAAAATAAACGGTTGTGTCGTTTCCGTTCCGGTAGATAACCCAATTTGGTAATCTGAACCGCTATAATACCGCTGGTCTTCTGGTCCAGCGAATCCTAAATAGAGTTCAACTGCGTCACCACGCCATAAATCACCTGCTGGAAAAGGATTGTATCCTGGGTCAATATCAACGACTTCCGCCGCGAGATAAACATCAGAGCTTGACCAAGCTAGTTTAACTATTCCATTCAGTGTATTTGATGACCAAGTTTTATTCCCACGCACTACTTGCTGCATTTGAGTTAATTCTATACAAGGTATATGCTCCCATTCCGTTAAAATTCCATCGATTTGAATCGGTTGTTCTACTATTGGATGGATAGCAAATGGGAAAACAACCGTTTTCTTTCTCCAAACTTCATTTGGAATAAATTGCACCTTAAGGTGAAACGGTTTGGTTATGGTAAACAATGTCGCTGCATTCACCATAAAAACAGTTTCAGCTTGTTGTCCCGGTTTAAGATTTTTTATCCTTACTTGTCCGAGAGATTTGATGGTCTTTTCATTCTCTAACGAGAAATAGATTGTTGCGTTAACAACCGGTTTCTTGAGCTGATTTGTTATCCGTACAATTATTTTCCATTGTTTTTTTTCTCGGTCATATAAAGGACGAACATTGATGTTAAATTCCGGGTGAATTTTAATCGTAGTAACCGTTTTACTGAACATTGATTCCGATTCAAACTGATAGGCAATCTGATATTCATTTTCAGAAATATTCTTATTCGTTTTAATTTTTACTCGCTGCTGATAAACTGTATTTGCAGGGATAATCACGTTCGATACCTGTGGAGTAACAATAATTCCAGGACTAGTTGTCCAGAGCAATTTCCCGGTAATCGTTCGAGGAAAAGGATTGCGAACTTCGAGAACCGTTTCCGTTTCTTCTCCAGGGGCTAATTCAAGACTATGCGGAGTAATCTTGAAAGACGCAGGTAAGATTAGTTCACTAGGTGCATTGAGCAGATATTGGGGGAATTCAGTTGCGGTTAATTCTAGTTCGTTCGATTGATTTTGGATAATGCTTTTTTCCCCAAACAAATTTATTAGCGTAATCTGTCGATTATTGTTGTTAATCCTGAATTTTTTCTCTCCTTTCATTGTCCAGAAAACGAAAATAAGCTGTTTATCTTTTTCAAATACATAGGCATAAATATCGTCTTTTCCTTCGAAAGGAACTCTCCCGATAATCCTAGCACCATCAAGCAGGTTAACCATAGTTTGATATGCATAATATGCCGGTTTCCGTTGTCCGCTAGTTTTCATCAGACCAAGCATACCGTCCCAAGTTGCGTTAATATCATCAGTCCAATTTATCATATCGAATTGGAAGATTCGATCAACATATCCACTGCCGAAACAGAGTAGATGATTCCGAACTAAATAAGCGGCATGTAAATCGTCAGGAACACCAAATTTCGGATGGTTGGATACACCGAGTTCAGTTATCCAAATCCGTTTATTTCCATCGTTATAACGAGCCATTAAATTATGTATATCGTCCAATTCTTTCGGTACTTCATATTCTGGCGGGATAGTTCGATAATAATGATATGAGAGCACGTCAAAATAATCTTTACCTCCTAACTGATATAGTCGTTCGAGAAATTCCGGGTCATATCCTGCCATACAGACACCAACAATCTGGCAATTCGGGTTAGCTTTTTTGGCCGCGATATATGATTTTTTTAATAAAGCGGTATAATCCGCAACATTCGGATTCGGTTTCCAGAATGGGAGAATGTTCGGTTCATTCCATAATTCCCAATAGGTTATTTGATTTTTATATCGTCGAACGCAGTGTTCAACATATCGAGCAAACAACTCCTGTTCTTCAATGGTTGCCGGCGCAGCGCCATTGTTCGCCCAGTTTGAATGATAGCATAGAATCGGAAACATCTGGATACCATTTTGTTCATAAAATTGAATTGCAGTATCTGGGAACGTGAAATCAAATATTCCCTGTTTTTGTTCAATTTTATGCCACCAGAAATCTGACCGATCCCATTTAACTCCTAGCTCCTGCATATATCCCATCCGCGTTGAAACTGTAGTATATAATTCATCGGGTATATGGAACGTTTTTAAAGCATTAATTCCGAATTGGCATCGATTCGGTTCATGTTTATACTGGTCACAATGACCAAAATTTAAAAATAATGAATAACCTAGAATAATCAAAATAATAATATTTTTGAACATTAGCAAAACCTTTCTCTTATTTATATCTCTACTGCGAATTCAGCGATTTTTTCTATGTTCACTTTAGTTAGATTTTAAGGCAAACGCTGTTCAAGTGGTGGAAATGCTGGAAACGGCAAATGCGGTTCTTTCTGATACCAATACGCGATACTGGAATAATCATCTGCCCGATCTTGCACATCCCAACCGTGACAACGCATTGTAACTTTGATCGATTTCTTGAACCGAATCGGGTCTAAGATATGGAACCGATATGCGGTCATTCGATGTTCTTCCGGACCAAAAGATGTTCCGTGGAATAAACTATTATTTTCGGTTCGGAATCCCCAAGCATGCCCGAAATAATCTTCTGCACCGATTCCTTTCAAAGTTGGAGTCGTAGCATTATCAACATCAATATAGAAATCGTCACCACCTTCAACCCAAGCGCCGGGCTCGAGCAAATGATAATTGAATACGGTTCCGAGATAGCGTCCTTCCCCTTTGGCTTCGAGAATAGTATAGGGTACACCACGTTTAACCGGATTCTCGCGTCGCCATTGCGCATGCAACCGCCCATAATCGTGCGGCAGTTTTTTAACCAGCTCATAATTTATCTGCCAGAACATAAGCGAAACCGGTTGTTTTCCTTGATTTTCGATTTCCAGTTTCGCTCGGTAACTGAACGGCATCGGAATATAACAGTTCAACGCTGGCCGATTCTCACCGCCAGCAGGAAACATTTCTAATAGAAGACTTTTAAACTCTTTTTCTTTAGCAAACCCAACCCCGAAAAAGTCACCTAATGGTACTTCGATACTTGGCTCCGGTTCATTATCCCAATATACACGAAGCACTAATTCCCGTAAACTCAACTGGCTATTATGCATTGCGGTAAGCCATATATGATGGATTATCCCCGTACCTTGGATATCAGCCATAACCTGTTTCGCACCGGATTCCAGCCGAACAACGTTACTTACTCGTTTCGTTTCTCCTCCGGAGATTATCGGCAAACTTGATAACGGACTCTGCCATAACGTGGGTTCCGCTACCTGATTTGATAATGTCGCACAACCAGTTAAAACAACAATCATTATCCAGACGGTTATAAAAATTAATAAGGTAATAAGATTTTTCACAACAATTTTCCTATGTTTGATTATTATAATTAACATCAATATAGCATGAAAAATACTAAATTTAAGATGTTCTATCATTCGGACCATACCATAGCTGGTTTCGGTTGTCGTATTTCCAACCGGCGGTTTTAATTATCAGTTTATTCTTCTTCCATCCTGATTGAATCTGCCGCGTTGTTTCCTGCCAATTTCTGATACTACTTAATGCATCTAACGCATAGAGGTTATCTCCGCCGACCGCGCAGGCGTAACGGAGTGTCACTTCAATTGTTTTCCCACGCAAATATGCCGCGAGAAATCCTGCAATAGCTGAATCGCCGGAGCCGGTTGCACTCGCTATCGGTTCGACATGGAAACTCGGTTCCCAGAGTTCTCGATTTGCCCAGGTTTTAAGATTATTGGGTTTCGCGAATCCGATTTTCGATAAAGTTTGTTCATCCGAAGTACGCAGATAGAATCCTTTATGTGCGCATTTGAGACCGACGATTTTTGCACCGTATTCAAGACATTTTTCTGCTAGCCAGCTATATAATTCTGCAGGAATACTATCCAGCATTTGCTGTCCTTTTGCCTGTTTTTTAATTTGCAGGTATTTCGGTTTATCTAGCATAAATAGCGTCTCTTCGACGCTCGGCAGAAAAATATCTATATATGGTAGAGTATTTTTTAAAATTTTATTCCAATCCGCTTTTCCGGATTCAGATTCTGGGTCGGGTAACGACATATCTAACGAAGTGGTTACTCCAAGCTGTTTAACCTTCTTAAATATTTTTACCATTTCTTTTCCATTATCTGCATACATTTTCCGCATCGCTGGTGGATACCCCAGATGGAATAATTTCGCTTGTCGAACCAGCTCGAAATCAATATCCGCATAACCGAACGTATTATTCGTTCCCGGATTATGCAGAAACATTCGGTCGAATCCTGGTGGAGCTAGCGCGATAGTATACGAACTCACTTCATCTCCCGGTTTTACTTTATGAATTCCTTTTTCCATTCCAGATTGTTTCAATAATTCGATGGTTGCATTTCCGAAAAAATCATCGGCAACTTTTGCGATTAACGCAACGTTTATTCCGAGCTTTTTTAAGGCGAGCCCCGTATTCGATACCGGTCCGCCGGTTGAAATTGCTGCTTTCCCGATTTTAACCAGCGTCCCAGGAACGAATATCTGTCCCATGGTTTTCGCTGCCAACTTCGGAAATGAAGGAATAATATCGATACAAATATGACCAGTAACTACTGTATCAAGAATACGATTTTTTTGCATAATTTAAATCCCTGTTAAATAAAAAAGATTAAGATTAGTATTTAGTCTTCAAATTTGAACTTTGAAATTATTTTAAATTATATTATCAAAGTTTGATGGAGATTGCAAAATTAATAGGTAAGTTCCAATAGAAAGACGTATAGATATATGCAAATGTATTGGTAAGATAGCTTCTAGTCACATTCTAGGATAAGGTATTTTCAAAATTGAATAATAAAATTAATTTTTAGCTATCTGTTAAAATCATGTAGAAGTAATTCTGTCAATATAATCATGATATTATTGAGATTAACATTATTCAAATTGTATATTAACTGCTCTTACTTCTTCTAAAAAATGTCTCGAAATAAATTCAATAAAAGCCCTAAGTATATCTGATTCATCACCTTGACTTGCTCTACTTTTAATAATTACTGTAACTATACTACCCAAAGTAGATTCAAATTGCAGCCATCCCTTGTTATATCTTGTGTGTCTCAATTTCCCACTTGCTGCCCGATATAAAAATTTGTTTATATATTACAAAAAATTGCTAATTAGTTTTAATCTATTTTCATTAATTTCTTTAATTTCTTTATTCTTTTTTCCGCGAACTTTCTATCCGTAGAATAATCTTTAATTCCATTCGGGAAGGTTGCCCAATCCATTTCAGATTCCGCTAAGTCTTTAAGAGTAATTTTCAGCATTTTCTGATAGGTTTGTAGCGCGCGTTTCAACCAGCCTTTCTGTTCATATACTTCCGCTAAATACCGATACGCCCGCAACCGGGTTCTATCAATCAGAATCGAATTTTTAAAACAGTCTATTGCCTCATCGTAGTTCTCTAGTTCAACATAGCATACTCCGAGTTCGAGATAGATTTCACCTAACGGCGCGGTTGAATTAAGCTGATACACTCCATTACCAGTTTCTTCTCCTCGATTGATAATATAGGTTTGAATCGCACATTGGAAACATTCTGCTGCTTTCTCTACATCTATTTCGATTTTAGTGAAATAATACCCTAATCCGAGCCACGCACGTTCTTGTAGTGGGTCCAAATCTAATGCTTGCTCATAGTATTCCCGCGCTTTCTTTCGCAACGCTTTATTTTTTTGAAAGTGATGGTAAAAACCGAGAAATGTTAAGAACAGTGGATTATCCGGCTCTTGTTTCACCAGCTCCTGAATATATCGAAAACATTTGGTATAAAGTTTACCACTTGAATCAGCTAATCCTAAATTGATAATCCCTTCTTTCGCTTCCAAGTTTTCTGAATCGAGTGCTAATACTTGCTCATATTTTTGTAGCGCATCTGGATAATTCCCTAAGTTTTCTGCTGCTTCCGCTTGCTGAAAAAGGATTGAAATTAAATCTGAATTATCAACTTTTTTTGACTTTTGGATAGAACGGTTTTTCATCGGTTTGCCCCCCTATTTTTAAGGCATATTTAACTTGATTATTTACATATATAGAATAGCATAAATCATTGATTTTAGCAAGGTTAAATCCTATTTATCTTAAAATAAATTGAGAGATTTTTAAGTGAGAAAAAACAAGACTTTTGGTCTTTATTAATGAAAGAATTTCAAAGAATAGAACGTCTAAAAACTTAAGGAAAACTGCTTAAGTATTTTCGTTTGACTCTTACCGAATTTTACGCCTTCTCTGCGTTCTCTGCGGTTAAGTTTTTATTTTCTTTCTACTCCTGAATTCATCAATCGCTAACGCAATCAATTTATCCAGCAATTGCGGAAAAGATATTCCTGCAGCTTTCGCTGCTTGCGGATAGAGACTCACTGCGGTCATGCCGGGGATGGTATTAGTTTCGAAAACATAGATTTTATTCTTGTTAATTATCATATCGGTTCGCGACATACTGCCGCAACATAACGCTTTATGTACAGTAACTGCGATGCGTTGAACTTTTTTAATCAGATTACGGTTAAGTGGAGCAGGGGTGATTTCATCCGTTGCACCGGCGGTATATTTCGCTTGGTAGTCGAAAAACTCGCTGGTTTTCGGAATAATTAAGGTTGGTGGTAATGCGATGGGTTCTTTACCAAATCCGCAACCAAGAACTGCGCAAGTAACTTCTTTGCCAGAGATGTATTGCTCGACAATAACCTGTCGGTCATATTGTAATGCAAGTTTCATCGCTGGAATTAAGTCGTTCGGCTGTTTGATGATTTGAATTGCAACACTTGACCCTAATTCGTTCGGTTTCACCACGCAGGGATATCCAAGTTCTCTTTTCACTTCGTTTTGAATTTTTCTAACCGCTAACCTTTGACCTTTAACTTCTGTAACAACGAGTCGTTTCGGAGTTAAGATACCCCAATATTCCAACATTTCGAGTGTTTTAACTTTATTCATCGCCAGACTCGAAGCGAGCACGCCGGAACCGGTATAGGGCAATTCTGCTAATTCTAATAACCCTTGAATCGTTCCATCTTCGCCATACGGTCCATGCATTGCTAGAAACACTACTTCAATTTTGGAATGTAAGAGTTTATCAATTCCAATTCCAATTGTCACCTGGTTAGTTTTAATATCATGAATGAGTTCTTTCGGATGCTGAAAATTACTTTGTTTTGAAATATAGCTATCTGGAACTAACCATAACCCCTGTTTAGTGATTATAACCGGTTTAACCAAATATTTCTGCTTATCGAGATGATTTACTACCATCATTCCGCTGTTCAATGATACTTCATGTTCTGCGGTTTTCCCACCCATTAACACGGCAATACGTAATTTAGTTTTCATTCGGTTTAATCCTTTTTGTGTATAAAATTCACAGTTTCGTTGATATTTTTAAACAGTTTCTAAAAATTTTACTTGTTAATACCAATTTAATCAAATGAAAACAAGAATTATACCATTTTGGTAATAAAAAATATAAAAACTGATAAACACAAGAAAAGACCTACTTCTCCCAATCTCAAAATGGCTTAAATGTAACTTTGCTCTGGGTAGGTTAGGGACAAGAATGAGAATTGAACGGTTCAATTCTCATATTACCCCACTATCAAACCGAAATAAAATCTATATGTTATTCAAATTTTAATCTCAATAATCTTTTAATCCTAAAGGGTGATAAACCCTGAACTGAGGTTGGGGACGATTTATTCCATAACGGATTTGCTACCCCAACTTCCGATAATAGAATCGTACTTGCAGCCATAACTGCGAACTTAAAAGTCGGTCAGCGTTTACTTGACAGGATTATCCCTGTATGTTATCATACATACGTATGAATTATTTGCATCCTTTAAAATATGGGAACGTTTTTAGATTATGGATACCAAGCAACTTATTATGAAAGCTGCTAGCGAGTTATTCGCTCAATATGGATATGATGCGGTTTCCGTTCGCGATATCGTTCGGAAAGCGAAAGTTAACCTTGGCGCGATAACCTATCATTTTGGCGGCAAAGAAGCGTTATATCGCGAAATGATACTTAACCTCGCAATAAAACTTCGCAATGAAATTGAAAAACTGGAAACCTTAGATGTTTCAGCTACAGAAAAACTTGCGTCATTCATTCGCAGTTATATGACCATGCTATTGCGGAATCCAAATCAAGCGCGCATGGTTCTGATGGAAATGAGTCTAGGCAAAAAAAGATTGATGAATGTCTTGGCTCCTTATATCATATCCAATTCTAGAACATTAATGAACATTCTTGAATCAGGAATAAAGTCCGGTGAATTTAGAAATGTAGATATCCAATTAACGGCATTTCATATTTTTAGCGTTTGTGCGCATTTTATTACTGCGCAACCGATACTACAGCGGTTGTTTAAACTCGAACGATACGACGAACCGTTTATCGAAATCGCAATTCAGGATACCATTGATTTCATTTTATCTTCACTAAAGAACAAGCAAAATGTTTAAATTTCAACCATTATTTTGGAGGGTAAACCAATATGAAGCGAATGCCATTTTTTAAATTTCTCGATGTCATCAAATTCAGTGTTGCGGTCGGAATTCTGTTGTTTTCAGGGTGTTCGAGACAAACAGGAGTAGTAACGATTTCCGGTAATGGAACGATTGAAGCGACTGAAGTTGATATCAGCGCAAAAATTGCGGAAAAAATCGTTGCGTTGAAAGTCAAAGAAGGTGATTTTGTTGAACCAGGGCAATTAATTGCAACACTTGATGAATCCGAATTATCGGCTGCGGTAGCGCAAGCGAAAGCAGCAGTTGAAGCAGCGAAATCGAATCTAGCGGATTTGCTTGCTGGTGCTCGAAAAGAAGAAATTGAACAAGCGCGCGCGAATGTAGCTGCAGCGAAATCGAACTGGGAAAATATGGTTGCCGGTCCGCGACCGCAGGAAATTGATGCGGCAAAAGCAGCGTTGTCGCAAGCGGAAGCGAACCTGGCTCAAGCGAGTAAGGATTGGGAACGAATGCAGAGTTTATTTGCAGATGGAGCGATTTCTGCGCAGCAACGAGATGCAGCGAAAACCGCATTTGAATCTGCAGTAAGTTATCGCGACGCTGCAAAAGCACAACTAGACCTTCTTCTCGCCGGTTATCGTCCCCAACAGGTAGAGACGGCGAAACAACAATATGAATATGCGCAAAAGCAACTGGATTTATTGTTAGCTGGGTCTCGGCCAGAAGCGATCGCAGCTGCTCGAGCGCGAGTGAAACAAGCGCAAGCGACGCTAGAGCAGGTTCAGGTGCAATATGAAAATACCGTTATCCGCTCGCCATTAAAGGGATTTGTGATAGTTGTTAATAAAGAAGTGGGTGAACTGGTAAATGTTGGGAGTCCAATAGTAACGATTGCCGATTTAGATAATGTCTGGTTGCGGATTTATGTTCCGGAATCGGATATCGGGAAAATCAAGTTAGGACAAGATGCGATTATTTCCGTAGATTCATTTCCGAATAAAAAGTTTCCGGGAAAAGTGAGTGAGATTGCAAATCAAGCGGAATTTACCCCGAAAAATATTCAAACGAAAAAAGAACGGGTTAATCTGGTTTTCGGAGTTAAAATCAGGTTATTGAATCCGGACTATCTCCTCAAACCCGGTATGCCAGCAGATGCAGAAATAATCATAGCTGACGAAAAAGAAAAATTAAGCAGTTAGAACTCAAAGCTTAGCAACAGTTCTTATTTAACTTCTATCATCTTCCTATAATATATATGCCAGATTGGGCGATAACAACTGAAAAACTTACCAAACGATTTGATAAACTTACTGCGGTAGATAATCTTTCACTTCAAGTTTATAAAGGCGAAATTTATGGACTCGTTGGACCTGATGGAGCAGGGAAAACTACTACTATTCGAATGCTTTGCGGTTTGTTGAATATAACTGAAGGAGATGCGATTGTTTCCGGCATTAGTGTCAAGACTGATGCTGAAGCCGTGAAACGAAAAGTTGGATATATGTCACAACGGTTTAGTTTATATGGCGATTTAACCGTGCACGAGAATCTGGATTTTTTTGCTGAGCTTTATCAGGTTCCGCACAATAGCCGGAAACAGAAAACAGCTCAACTTCTCGAGTTCAGTCGATTAACCCCGTTTGTTAACCGATTAGCTGAAAAACTTTCCGGTGGTATGAAACAGAAACTCGCATTATGCTGCACGCTTATTCACGAACCAGAAATCCTGTTTCTTGATGAACCTACTGCGGGAGTTGATCCGGTTTCACGTCGCGAGTTTTGGAAGATTATCTATACATTAAATGAACAGGGTATAACGATTTTTGTTTCAACTCCATATATGGATGAAGCAGAACTATGCAATCGGGTCGGATTTATGCATCAAGGGAAATTGATTGCCATTGACACACCGCAAAATCTGAAATCGAATTATACCGGGCACGTGCTGGAAGTGAAAGCGGAACCGCTACGTGAACTCGCTAAACTTGTTAAATCTGTTCCCGAAGTAAACGAAGTGATTATCTTCGGAGATAAACTGCATCTGACAGTAACCGATATCGAACAGGCGGCATCTGCAGTAACCGAATTAATGCTAACAAATCAGTTCCAGTTAAATTCGATTCGAAAAATCAATCCTTCATTAGAGGATATTTTTGTTCGTTTGATTAAACAAAATCCTTAGCCCGAAAGTATAGTCCGAAAATATAACAATATGGTTGGGGCTTAACCCAAAATATTATAACTATGAACGATTATGCGGTATATACCGATAATTTAACGAAAACATTTCATAAATTCGTTGCCGTAGATAAGGTTAATCTCCGAATTAAAAAAGGTGAAATATATGGATTCCTTGGTCCGAACGGAGCTGGAAAATCTACTACGGTTCGAATGCTCTGCGGGATAATCGCACCGACATCAGGCACCGGAAAAGTGCTCGATTATGATATCGTCAAAGATGTTGAACAGATCCGGTTACGCATCGGGTATATGAGCCAAAAATTTTCATTATATGAGGATTTAACCGTACTAGAAAACCTATTATTTTATGCAGGAATTTATTCTGTTCCTGAACATGAAAAAAATGAACGAATTAACTCGATGCTAGCGTTATCCGGGTTATCTGATCGGAAAAATGAACTTACCCGAAATCTTGCTGGTGGTTGGAAACAGCGGTTAGCTCTTGCTTGTGCCATCATGCACAAACCAGAACTGTTATTTCTCGATGAGCCGACCAGCGGTGTTGACCCAATTTCGCGGCGCAACTTCTGGGATTTGATTTATTCTTTCTCTGAAAAAGGGGTAACGATTATGGTTACTACCCATTATATGGATGAAGCAGAACATTGCGACCGACTTGGATTTATCTACGGCGGAAAACTTATTGCTGAAGGGAGCCCGAGTGAATTAAAGCAGAAAAATATGCAGGGTGAATTAGTTGAACTCGATGCCCAACCGATGATGTGCGCGATTGAGAACTTAAAACAAATGAAAGAGATTACCGATGTAACATTTTATGGTTCATTAATTCATTTTGTTACTAAAGATGCCAATGCAATGAAACATACCATTATCTCATCCTTGAAAGAGAATGGAATTACGGTTACTCGTTATACGCACATTCCACCAAGCTTAGAAGATATTTTTGTATCTTTAGTTGACCAAGCGCAACGAGAAGAGTTAAGGAAAGAATTTAGGGGAAACGTTCCAATGGAAATAAAAACTGATAACAAATGGTGATTGTTTAATTTGAGACATCAGATAAAATCAAAAATTAAGTACTGTTTCGAGTTATTCGTTGTGCCTCCAATTGAAGATAGGGTTAAATTTAAGCTGAATTAGATAGAATAAAGCAAATAGAGTTATAAGTCTAAATCGGAACCGTAGAGAATAATATAATCTACCTAGGTTTTAATCCGAACTATTATGATGACAAGTCAACCGAGAACAATAACCATTGCGAAAAAAGAATTTATCCATATTTGGCGTGACCCGTTCTCGTTATTTATCGTAATTATGCTGCCAGTAATTATGTTGTTTCTCTATGGATATGGAATATCGTATGATGTAAAAAATATTGTTACGGCAGTGTATGACCTTGATAAAAGTCAAGCAAGCCGAGAGCTTTTAACTAGTCTGGAAAAATCTGGGTATTTTCGTTTGAAATATAACCTTATCCATCCGACGGAAATTAACGATTTGCTTGATCGTGGAAAAGTTAATCTCGTGCTCTGGTTTCCGCCGGATTTTGAGAAAAAGTTAAAATCAGATAAACCTGCAATACTCTACGCAATATGTGACGGTTCTGATTCTAATACCGCAATTATTACCTTAAGTTATCTCAATGCAATCGTCCAAACGTATTCGAATCGTCTGATGCTTAAACGAATTCCAACACAAGCGCGATCGATAATCGCAGGGTTACCACCGATAGAAGATCGGTTACGCGTTTGGTATAATCCAGAATTACGTAGCATTAATTTTCTCGTTCCGGGTTTGATTGCGATTATTATGACGATGTCAAGTGCGCTACTTACAGCATTATCGGTTGTGCGTGAACGTGAACGTGGAACCATTGAACAACTTATGGTAAGTCCATTAAAACCACGAGAGTTAATTATCGGGAAACTTTTACCGTATATTGTCATTGCTTTTTTTGACGTTCTGCTAACTCTGGTTTTAGCGCGGTTCTGGTTTGAAGTTCCAATTTATGGAAGTATCACCTTACTACTTATCCTTTCGATGGTTTTTCTCATAACTTCATTAGCGGTCGGATTGCTCATTTCCGCTACTGCGTCAAACCAAGCCGCTGCTATGCTAACTGCATTATTATTGACTATGTTACCGACATTTTTATTATCCGGATTTGCATTTCCGATAGAAACTATGCCGAAGTTTATTCAGCCGATAACCTATCTGGTTCCAGCGCGATATTATCTGGTTATTGTTCGCGGGATTTTCTTGAAAGGAATAGGCCTAAGTGTATTATGGAAAGAAACGATTATTTTAATCTTATTTGCGTTCGTCTTATTATCCATCGCTGCTAAGCGGTTTAAGAAAAAACTGGATTAAATACATTCAATTAGACAAATGATATTCTGGTTACATAAAAGCGATAGTGCCGATTTAACGCTCTAAGAACCATCTGGCTTTGATGGATTATTTTGAAAACGGAAAATTAATTAACATAGTTATGAATCGAATCCTCCACATTGTTCGTAAAGAATTCATCCAATTATTTCGGGATAAAAAATCCTTACCGCCGATTTTTATTGCACCCATCTTCCAACTTATCGTGTTCGGTTATGTTATTACTACTGATATTAAACATATCTCAATGGTAGTCTGCGATTTAGATAATACCCCTGTCAGCCGACAAGTGGTCGATTCGTTTACCCACGCAGGGTATTTTACCATTAAATATCGGGTTACCAGCCCACAGCAAATCGATGCATATCTCGATTCTGGAAAAGCGAAAGTAGCAGTTCATATTCCGCATCGTTTTATGGAGAAATTAACTAACTATGAAACAGTTCCGATTCAAATTCTCATCGACGGTTCCGATTCGAATACCGCTAATATTGCTATTGGATATATCAATGGAATTATGCGGACACAAAATCAACAGTTTATCGCAGAACGATTTATCAAGAAAGGAATCCGACTAACTCAACTTGCTGCGATTGATTGCCGAACGCGTGTCTGGTATAACGAAGATTTAGCAAGTCGGAATTATATGGTTCCAGGAATACTCTGCCTTATTTTAACGATTATTACGGTTTCTTTGACTTCGGGAGCAATTGTTAAAGAGCGAGAACAAGGGACACTTGAACAATTGATAGTAACCCCGCTTAAATCCTATGAACTAATGTTGGGGAAACTGATTCCATTCATTATCATCGGGTTTATTGAAGTATTTTTTATCCTTTCAATAGCATTATTTTGGTTTGAGATTCCGCTACGAGGAAATCTCTTCGTGCTGTTAATATTGACCGTAGTATTTCTTTTAAATACGCTCGGGTTAGGGTTGTTAATTTCTACCGTGAGTAAAACACAACAGCAAGCGATGATGCTTTCATTCTTTTCAACGAATACTGCGTTAATGTTATCTGGTTTCGTTTTTCCGATTGCCTCTATGCCTACTTTAATTCAATATTTGACCTATCTAATTCCGTTACGGTACTTTTTAATTATCATCCGTGGAATTTTCTTAAAAGGAATCGGACTTGCCGAACTATGGAATCAAGTTATTCCGCTCATGCTTATTGGTAGCATATTATTTACCGTTGCTATCCTTCGATTCCATAAACGGCTAGAGTAAGTATAACCCCAAAATTTGCATTGGGTTCAAGTTAAAGACTAAACCCCGATTCTATTTTGGATATCAGCTGATGAAGGTAAGCTACTTTATCCTTTAATACCGGTTAAGGTTATTCCTTGAATAAAATGTTTTTGTGCGAAAAAGAAGAGAAGGATGACCGGAAGTGTCATCATTGTCGATGCTGCCATAAGTTTGCTCCATTCAGCGCCGTGGAGATTAAAAAAAGATTGAAGTCCAAGAGAAAGTGTCATTAAATCTTTATCATGAATATAAATCAATGGATTTAAAAAATCGTTCCACGCACCCATAAATTGGAAGATAACTACTGTGGCAATTGCTGGACGGATTAACGGGAGCATAATCCTAACAAAAATTGAGAAATACGAACAGCCATCAATTTTCGCCGCATCTTCTAAATCAGTCGGGATGGTTAAAAAGAATTGACGTAATAAGAAGATAAAAAACGCATTGCCTAAAAATGCTGGTACCCAAAGTGGTTTTAAGGTGTTAACCCACCCAAGTTTAGTAAAAATCAAAAATATCGGAATCATGGTAACTTGCGCAGGTAACATCATAGTGCTTAAGAGAACAAGAAACGTTGCATCACGACCTGGCCAGCGGAGTCGCGCAAAAGAATAGGCGACTAAAGAACATGAAATAATTACTCCAATAATTGACATAATGGTTACATATATTGTATTCCACAGATATTTCAAAAAGGATATATAGGTTAATGCTTTATAATAATTACTCCATTGCACCGGATTCGGGACGAGCATGCGATAGATTGAACTGACATCTTCAATCTGTAAATCAGTTTTTAACGACGTTGCCAGCATCCACACGAATGGCAGCGCGAAAATTATTGCACCGATGATTAATACGGTATGCAAAATGATATGTTTAATTATCTCTTTCTGTTTCATAGGATTAAACAGATAAATCACCATCAGTTTTTCATTTGCATCGTTTTATTAGAACTTCCGTTCTAGCTCATAATGTACCCAGCGTGGGGCAAGTTTAATTTGGACAATAGTCAACCCAAGGATAATCAAAAATAAAATCCATGCCATTGCACAAGCATATCCCATTTTAAAATATTGAAATGCTTGGAAAAACAAATTTAATACATAAAATAATAATGAATCCGCTGGTCCACCCAATAAATATGCTTGCGTGAATATTTGAAAATATCCAATAATGCCCATAATCAGATTGAAGAAAATATACGGGGTTAACATCGGAATGGTGATATGCCAGAATCGTTGCCACCAATTGCTGCCGTCAATTTCTGCTGCTTCATAGAGTTGTTCCGGGATACCTTTCAATCCCGCTAGCCAAATTATCATTCCCCCACCTGCACCCCAGAGAAGCATGATAATTAATGCAGGTTTCGTCCATAGAGGGTCACCAATCCAATTCGGTCCGGTAATTCCAATATAAGAAAGAAGGACATTCATTATTCCGGTCTGCGGATTTAAAAACCAACGCCATAAGATAGTACTTGCTACTACCGGAACAATCGCTGGAAGATAGAAAATAGTCCGATATAGTGTCATGCCGCGAACGTTAGTGTTTAAGAGCATCGCAATAGATAAACTGAGGAGCATCGAAAGTGGTACCCCAAAAATTGCCATATAAACGGTATTCCAGATACTTTTCCAGAAGAGTGGGTCATTCACTGTAAAAACTTTAGTATAGGTAGCTGATTCACTACTTGTCTCAACTTTGAACCATAACAGATTGAGGTAGTTATCGAATCCGACCCATTTTGCTGGATGGAGTACGTCGTATTCGCAAAAACTAAATATGATACTTGCAACTATCGGTCCGATAGTAAAAATCAAAAATCCCAAGAGCCATGGAGAAGCGAATAATAACCCAGTAAACGCTTCTTGTCTTCCAATAGCATTTCGAGGAAGCGCAATAAGGAAACGAATTATTAAATACAAAAATACCATTCCTACTAAAAGAAAGACGATCGTTAAAGTAATCGGAACATTCAGAAGTTTATATGGTTTCTTTTTAAATATTTTATCTAATTCTTTTTGAACATTTTTAGTTCCAAAATCTAATGCTTCCTTTGGAGTCCGAATGTGATAGCTTGCGTCATCGAATGCACGAACATGTTCGTCCCAAAGTAATTGACCGACTGGAGTAACAGGTCGAAATCGACTAACTTCAAGTAAATCGAGAAATGTTTTTATTGCTGATTGATAATTCGGGTCATCGGGAAGAAAGGTAGAAAACAGCACTTGATTGACTTGTTTATTTGCAGACATTCGTGGAATATAAAATGGTTTACCATGCTTTCGGTTAAACTCTTGCTGAATTTTACCTCCGTAAATATTGCCCTCGATTGAGTTCATCCATTTTGCGAATTGCCAAGCGAGTTCCGGATGTTTTGCACTGACTGGTATTGCAAGTGAAAATCCACCAGACCAGGTGATAATTGGTTTACCTTTCGGTGAAGGTGGCGGAGCAACTCCAAAATTCAAGTTCGGTGCATACCGAGCTATCCCATCTAAACACCAGTCGCCATCAATTTTCATTGCAACTTTGCCAATATTAAACGCATCCGTTATCTGTCCTTGAAAACCAGCTTCGAAACCGCTAACGACTTTCGCTCGACCGCCAAGCATATCATAAACTTTAACCATCCATTCTAACGCTTCAACAATTCTTTGGTCATTTAGCGTACAGATTTTTCCATCCGGACTCATAAACTCGCCACCATTTTGCCATCCGTAGAGATATAACCAAGAATTGCCAAAATTCGGAATAAACCCCATACGAATCGGTTTGCCATTCTCGAATTTAGTTAGTTTTTTTGCATATACTTCCAATTCATCCCAATCTTTAGGTGGGCGATTAGGGTCAAGTCCAACTTCACGGAATAAATCTTTGTTGTAATATAAAGCGCGTGCGTCAGTGTTATAGGGTAGGGCATACACGTGTCCTTGATATATCGTTTCTTGCCAGCAAGCGGGATAATATTCATTCGGGTTAACAGAATCACGCGCGATTAAATCATCTAGGGCAAGAAAAGCATCACGGGCTGCCCAGCTGCCAACCGCAAATCTATCTTGCCAAATCAAGTCTGGCGGTGTCCCGCCGGCGATAGCGGTCATCAATTTCTGCGGATCCATTCCACCACGACCGCCCGGAACTCCCATAACAACTTCAACATTTGGATGGAGTTTTTCGAAATATTTCGCTTGCGCATGGACGCCTACCCAGGATTCATCTTCCGGAAATCCCCAGATAACCAACCGCGTTTTATCCTGTGCGAAAGAAAATAGTGTTAGCGATAGTATCAGCAATAGGGTTAAATACAACAAATTAGTTTTTTGCATTGTATCCACCGGAAACAATGAGCTTACCCCTAACCTTGAAACTGGGCAAATTCATCTTTGAGAACAAATTGACTTGCCGGTATCGTTCCATACTCGCGCCAAAAACTTTCAACCACACGAAATACTGATTCCAATTTGGTGCACGCAATCGGATTTCCCTCTGGTCGGATCGCATGTCGATATTGGATTTCCAATTTTGTCGTATTCTGTTCAATTTGCGCTAACAGCATGGATATGGCTTGGAGAATATCGATCGGTTCACTACCTACGATAATACAGGGAACCGCAAGTTGACGAATTAACTTTTCATAAATTTTAAATCCTGATATTGCCGCAGGTTCACCGGGCAGAAACATACCATCTACACCATCGTTGAGTTGATGATAAACAACTGGAACAATCGCCGAAGTAATATATAATTCAGCCAAGAGATGGATATTGGTTAATTGTTGATGTTTTGCGGTCAAAATAGTTGCGGCAATCAAGGCGGCTAATGGTTCATATCCCGCAGCAATTACATAGAATTCGCAGTCTTTATTTTCCCGGGCTAGTTTAATTATTTCAGGTGGTGAGGCGATTATCTTAACCGAGATACCGTCGGTTTTCAATGTGCTAATGATTTCAGTTCCGACTTCTGTTTGACTAAAATCATAGAGGAGAACTATATGAGATTTAGGCTGGGTGTGGAACAACGGTTGAAGTTCAGCAATTTTCTTTCGGATTATGGATTCAGGAAACAAGTTGTATGGATTAATAATAGTTATCTGTTGCGGCAGTTGGACTTGGAGCTTTTGCATCAAGTCATGTTCAGCAATTGGGTTGAAGTTGAGAATCCGCACTGGCCGAACAATTCGCTGGTTAATTTCGTTTAGAATAATCTGTTTGAAATAGTGATGCGAGTATAACAAAAGCTACTTAACCTCCAGTGCTAACATATCCCATAAATTGGGTACCACTCTCGGCTAAAGCCGAGACGAAGACAACCGCATTTTCGTTTTTCGAGTCTTCTTCCTATTAAGTTTGTCCACTACTTTTTCAACAGCACGAAATACCGTTTTCGCTTCAAGCCGATCCATACAGCTGATCAATTGATTGCATTTTTGTCGATAGCAAGGCGCACAATCCGCCCGAGCAATAACCGGTTCGCCACGACCATAGAATTCTATTTCCTGCGCTACCGTTGGTCCGAACAATGCAACCACATGTTTCTTCAACGCGATTGCTAAATGCATTGCTAGAGAGTCAGCAGTGATAACGATATCGCATAGGTTAATCAGTCCGCTAAAATCCGTTAAACTATTATCGGTGCCAGTATCAATAAGCGGAACTCTACTGTTTTTCAAGATTTCCTGATTTCGTCCGATTTCTTCCGGTCCCCCAAGGAGAAGGAGTTTAACCTTTGGTTGATATTTTTTATAAATCAATTCCGCAAGCTTTATGAATCCCGAAATCGTCCATTTTTTCGTTGCGAACACTGAACCAGCGCCAGTGTTTAATCCGACGATTAAATCCGTCGGAGCGAATTTCCATTGTTTAGCTTTTTCTTTAGCTTTTTGCCAGGATGATTCTGCCAGCTGAAATACATATTCTTCTTTATGGTACGGTAACCCAACCATTTCATAGAGAATTTCCGGATAGGTTTTTCGATTCAACCGAAATTTCAATTCATCATTCACCCCAAGTTCAAACGCATATTCGCTGCGAGTATCAAATGGGAATATTGTTCCAAACTGATTTAATCCAAAACCAATTTTATCCTGCGCATTAACCAGCATTGCTAATCCCGTTGCCCGAACTTCCTTATCCAAACAAATCAAAATATCAAATCGTTCAACGAGTAAACGAGTTAATGTTTCCGCTCCGTTATACCTCAACAGGCGGTCAAGTTCGGGAATATTGTTCAATAGTTCTGCTGCACCGGGATCGGTTAACCAGGTTATGAACGAACGAGGATACTTCTTTTTTAATCCGGTCAGAAGGGGGGTCGTGCGCAGGACATCTCCAATAGCAGCAAGTTTAATGATCAGAATCCGTTCACTTACCGGGGCGTAATGAGAACATCCTTGACAAACAACTTTAAACTTACATGGTTTTTCACCAACAAAATATCGACAGTCAAAATGATACATAGTAAAATTTAGTAATACTAATTATTCCGAAATTCGAATATCAGAATTCCGAACATAAGTATTGCCTTTTTGAAACAAACCGTCAGATTTTGAATGTTCTCACTTATTCAGATTATTCACTATCAAGTAGTTCAATATTATATTTTTCAAAATGTAACTTTTCATCCGGATGAATGACAATATTCTTCCGATACGTTTTGCGTAACTGCTGCACTACTTCATTCATTTCTGTAGTTAAATTACTTGCAATGGTTGGGTGTACTCGAATTGTTATATTTGGTTTACTGGTAAACATACAGAGTTTTCTTAACTCTTGTAAAACTTTAATTGCCATCGTTGTTTCCGATAAAATCACGCCATCACCATTACAATACGGGCATGGCTGAGTTAACGTTTTGCCAATACTCTGACGAACACGACGTCGTGTCATTTCTACCAGACCGAGTTCAGTTAATTCGAGGACGTTAATTCGCTCACGATCTTTACTCAAATATTCAGTAAAAGTTTTAAATACCCGCTCCTGATTTTCTTTTTTTTGCATATCAATAAAATCAATTACAATCAATCCACCGAGTGCCCGAGCACGAATTTGATTTGCAATTTCTTTCGCTGCTTCCATATTAGTTTTAAACACCGTCGCTTCCAAATCTTTCCCACCGCTAAATTTGCCGGTATTGACATCAATAGCTACCAGTGCTTCCGCTTCATCAATGCAAATATATCCACCACTTTTCAACCACACTTTTCGATGCAGTAAACTATCAATTTGTGATTCAATTCCATACGCATCGAATAATAACTCTCTGCCTTCATACAGTTTAATCCGATTCCGCAGCTCCGGTGAAATTACTTCAATTAAGTCGGTTATCCGGTGAAATTCTTCTTCTGAATCGATGATAAGTTCGGCGGTATCATCGGTAAAAGAATCGCGGACTACCCGATAGATAATTCCTAAATCCTGATGGATTAACGATGGCGCTGCCATTCGTTCACTGTGGAGTTTAATACGATTCCACAAATTCATCAGCATTTGTAAATCGCGTTCAAAATCGGTTTCTCGTTTGCCTTCTCCAGCGGTTCGAACAATAACTCCCATCGCTGGCGGAGCGATTTTTTTAATCAATTCTTTCAATCGGTTCCGTTCTTCTTCAGATTGGATACGTCGCGATACCCCGATATGTTGAATAGTCGGCATTAAAACAATATACCGTCCTGGCAGGGTTATATGGGTAGTTGCCCGTGGTCCTTTTCTCCCGATCGGTTCTTTAGAAATCTGAATTAATAACTCCTGATTTTTTCGGACTAAATCGTCTATGGTTACCGGAGCGGATATTCGTCGTCTTTTTTTCTTATCTTCCGAAATATACGGTCGAGTATGTTCTTCGTCTAATTCAAGAATTCGTTCGTATTCCTCTTGGTCATAAAAAATATCTGAGACGTATAAAAACGCATTTTTACCGAAACCGATATCTAGAAACGCCGCTTGCATACCAGGGAGAACACTAGTTACTTTCGCTTTATATATATTTCCAACGATTCCGCGTTCAGCAGCACGTTCGATAAACAATTCCGCTAACGTTGCCCCTTCCAATAACGCAACTCGGGTCTCGTATGGTGCGATAGTAATTAAAATCCGTTTTTTCTGGTCGGAGATAATTCGCAAACCTGCTTTTAATTTAGCGGTATTTTTTCGTCCCATAATGTTATATTATAACAGAATTCGTAGCGATTATTCGATAACTCGGAGTATACTCACCTGTTATTCAATCAATTGCATAGTTTTACGGAAACGTAATACGAGTTCTTCACCGACCCGGTCAAGTGGAATGAATTGATTGTTGTGTGTATAAAACAATCCGGTTCGTTCGATATAGAGTTGTTTAATCCGTTCGTCAGATAAATCAAGTAGAATTGATATAATGTCTGTTGGTCGAGCGGTTTTTTGATTGCAGATATTAATCGTTAGGTTGATGCCTATCGGAGAGTTATTCGGCACACCAATCGAATCTGCAGCGGATAGATTCGTCTGGTCAAACACATCAAGTGTAGCGATATACGGCCGGATATTCATCGGAGTTACTTTATTCGGGTGAACCTTTTGCACAATAATTTCCTTTTGAGATAATACTCGTTTAATTCGATCAGTTAGTTGCATTCGAGTTATCTCGCGAGGAAGATTCGTTATTCGATACGAAGCTGAAGTGATAATCGATGACAACGCTGGTGCATTAAACGGGACAAGCCAGCAATCAAGCAGAGTTATTCCTGCTGGGATAACTGCACTCAACCGGGTTAGAAATGTTTCCGGCGAAAGATAGCAAGTTAGTTCACATTCTAAATATTCCGCAACGCTTGTATATCCTAGTGGTAACGCATTAGCAAAACTCAATCGCGGTTGCGGATTGAATCCTTGGGAGTAGGCAATCGGTAATTTCGCACGAAGCATTGCACTGATAAATGTTTTCATCAGATCGAGATGTGATATAAATCTGACCGGATCACCTTTCGAAAATTTGAGTCTAATTTTCCATCGGTCGATTTCAGATACGTTCTTTTTGCTATCAGCTATGGTTGTAGCTGGCGGTTGCAGCAAAATAGACTCGGTTCTATTCAGCGGTGATTGAGCGTGTCTGCAGGTGAATTTTAACCCTGATTCTGTTATTCCGCAGCGATTACACGGTTCGGTTCGGCAATCAGGGGTTAGATCCATATTTAAAGATTTTATATATTCCTGTCTTAAAAATGTTTTTGATACTCCAGTATCAATGTTTTCCCAGGGTAATAGTTCATCTAGTTTCCAAGTTCGAAGCGCATAATCATCCGGATTTAGGGTACATTCGTTAAACGCATCTATCCATGTGGTAAACGCAAATTGATCCGACCAGCTATCGAATTTACAACCTTTTTTCCAAGCAGTATAAATAACTCGCCCGAGGTTTCGGTCACCACGAGCGAATACTGCTTCTAGATAACTCTGTTTAACGTCATGCCATTTCAATTCGATTCGCGAATGATTAAGTTGACTATCAATCCAACGGATGCGCTGGTCTAACGTCTCCATTGGAAGTTGAGCGAGCCATTGGAATGGCGTATGTGGTTTTGGAATAAACGATGCAAGTGCTACGTTTACCTTAGCATGTTTTCCTGGTGCGGATTTAGCGAGGTTCCCGATGTGGTTGACTAAATTAATTAATTGGATTATATCTTGGTCTGTTTCAGTCGGTAATCCGATGATAAAGTATAGTTTCACCAGCTGCCAGCCGGTAGCAAACACTTGTTTAATTGTATTCAGGCATTCTGCATCTGAAATCGGTTTATTGATAACATTACGCAATCGTTCCGAACCCGCTTCTATAGCAAACGTGAATCCGGTTTTCCGAATTTTCTGAATCTGCCGGGCGAGTTCAACCGAGAAGGTATCAATGCGTAGCGAAGGTAATGATAACGAAATTTTTTGTGGTTCTAATTTAGTAATCAGTTGGTGGATTAGTTCTTGAATATTAGAGTAATCGGTAGCACTTAATGAAAGCAAAGATAATTCAGTATATCCCGTATGGTTCAATGTTTCTTCAGCTAATCGAAGAATCGTTGGAATCGAGCGTTCCTGTCGCGGACGAGTCGTATATCCGGTTTGACAGAAACGGCATCCGCGCGTACAGCCCCGTTGGATTTCAATCGTCGCCCGGTCATGTACCGTTTCAATATACGGAACAATTTGCTGAGTAGGATAATATGCATGTTCTAAATCTACCAACCGCCGTCTGATCAATTTCGATTTTGAATTTATTTTGGGAACATAGATTCCTTCAATATCAGCTAATGTTTCTAATAAGGTTTCGCGAGTTTGTTTTGTAATTTTATTAGTTCTATAACAATGAATAAGGTCGACGATAACTTCTTCTCCGTCTCCGATAACAAACGCGTCAATAAAATCACTCATCGGCTCAGGATTATAACAGCAAGGTCCGCCAGCGATGATGAGCGGATGCTCTCGCGTTCGGTCTTTTGCAAAAATCGGGATTCCAGCTAAATCGAGCATATTGAGAACGTTGGTATAGGTTAACTCGTGCTGGAGCGAAAACCCGATGATATCAAACTGATTTATCGGGGTTAACGATTCAAGTGAATATAACGGAATATTATGTTTTCGTAGTTCAGTTTCCATATCTGGCCAAGGAGCGAACACCCGTTCAGCGAGCCATTCCGTCTGTTGATTGATAATCCCGTAGAGAATTTTCAACCCTAAATGAGACATCGCAATATCATAGATATCCGGAAACGCTAAAGCGACTTTTACTTCCGCCTTTTTGAAATCTTTATGGATTGCATTATATTCGTTTCCGAGATATCGCGCTGGTTTGGTTACTAATGGAAGGATGGTATTGTACAGTATGGTTTGAATTGAATTCATATGGTTAAAAGCCAATCGAAATATTCCGTCCTGTCTTCGGAGATTCTTTCCGTCTTGACGAGGATGACGTTATGTGCTGATTATCTATTTAGCATTCGCACGTTATACACTGCGCTTATGGATGTTCATTGCTAATCCGACTGCGGTAGCAAACGTGAGCAATGCGGTACCGCCGTAACTGATAAACGGCAGCGGTAATCCGGTAACCGGCATAATTCCTATTGTCATCCCGATATTGATAAAGATATGTGCTGTAAGCAAGGTAGCTAATCCGGCGATGGCTAACATACCCTGTTTATCTTCAATGAGCTTTATCCAGGAAAAGAGACGATACAATAATAGACCATACAGAATAATTAACACGATTGCACCGCAGAACCCGAATTCTTCAGCGAAAGCAGAAAAAATAAAATCCGTATGATGTTCTGGGATGAACTCTAGTTGGGTTTGGGTTCCCTGAAGCCACCCTTTACCGAAAAGACCGCCGGAACCGATAGCAATTTTTGATTGAATGATATTATATCCTGCACCGAGCGGGTCGCTTTCCGGGTCAAGAAATACTAACAGTCTTTTTTTCTGATATTCTTTCAAGGTCATATATAAGAAAGGAGATGCTAGAATTCCGATACCGATTATTGATACCAGATGTTTAATTCTAGCGCCGGCTAAAAATAACATGACAAATAATATCGGGACTAACACCATTGCGGTTCCTAAATCAGGTTGTTTGACAATCAAGCCCATCGGTATTCCGACGATGATTAATGCGCCGATGATAAATTTGACCTGTTTAATATTTTCGCCGATTGTTGACAGGTAACTCCCGAGCGCAAAAATAATGATTATTTTCGATAATTCCGAAGGTTGAAATTTTAGCCCTAAAATGTTCAACCAACGAACCGCACCCATCGCTCGGTGACCAGTAATGAAAACAGCTAATAACAGAAGGATATTAAGCAAATAGAAATACCAAGCATACCGATAGAAAAAGTTATAATCTATCCCGGTGATTATAATTAACCATAACACTGCCAAAATTACCCATAGGAGTTGTTTGTTAAAATACGTATATGGCGATTTTAAGGTATGCGTTGTGCTATAAATCATCGCTAATCCGATACAGACTAAGAGCGCAACGATAATCACCGTTGGATAATCAATATGTTCAGCGAATTGTTGTTTCCACATAGACTAACTTTTCTTCGAAAAGAATTTTAAAACCTGAAATCCGAATGCCAAATAAAAGCAATTGACTTCAACTGCTAGAAAGTGATATGAGCCATTTCGGCGATACCGTTTGATATTGTTACTAATATTATACCAAAATAAGCTGAATATCCGTTTTTTTGTTCTATACCTGAAAACTAATCATTGGTCTGTGCTTTACTTTACAAAATTCAGCATAACAGTCTAAACTATTTAGTATCTATGACCATTGTATTCGATATTGGAAATAGTGAAATTGATATAGCATTATTCTCGACACCAACGAGTGCGCCAAAACATTTTTGTTCATTTCAGATTGGAACAGTCAATCTAGAACGGGCGGTATTATCTTGGTTAAATCGAAAAAGAATACATGTTTCCCGGATAGAATCAGCGGTGATTGGGTCAGTGGTTCCGAAAGAAACAAAGCGGATTGTGCGATTCTGTCAAAAGATAGTTAATCAGAAACCGTTTATTGCGATTTCTGCAAAGAATACCATTATCCCGATTAAATATTATCCGCCGGATAGTATCGGAGTTGACCGAGTTGCGAACGCTGTCGGAGCGATTGAGTATTATAAAAAACTACCAATAATAATTGTTGATTTAGGCACCGCAACTACGTTTACGGTTGTTTCCGAGAAAGGCGAAATAATCGGCGGAGCGATTACAATCGGATTACGGACTGCTATCGAATCACTGCATCAGGAAACTGCGCAATTACCGTTGATAGCGTTGCGCACGAAAACAGCTACCGCATTACCCGTGATTGGGAATACGACGATTACGAACCTGCAATCTGGGTTTTATTATGGATTTAACGAACTGATTGACGGAATGGTTAACCGAATGAAAAAAGAGTTATCACAACTACCGCTTGTAATTGCTACAGGTGGCTTAGCGTCGTTAATCGCTCCAGCGTCAAGAACTATCCAAAAAGTTGACCCGCTGCTTACCTTAAAAGGGCTTTATACAATATTCCACAAACAATAGTTCATTTTGAACGTAACTGAAGTGTTGCATGATAGACAGTGAATAATCGAGCGCTTCTGAACGACAAACCAATAGCAGAGCTTTTGCAGGCCACCAAGAAGCGTTAGGAGACAAGTTAGTCTGACGGTTGTTAGCCTCTGTTCGGGACGGCTGAATGAAAAGAATCTTTTCACCGCTGAGACCGTAGAGAGCGCAGAGGTTCTTCTTGGTTATAAACGAAATCAATTTTTTCTCCACGACCTCAGCGTTCTCTGCGGTGAGTAAAGTTTCGTTGCGGCGGAGCATAGGCGACCCAGCCTTGAATGGCTGGGCTAGTATCAATCATCCCTTCGGCGTTAACAAAAGCTATTTGGTATCCCCGTCAGCTATAAATAGCTGGGGTAGAATCACCCATCATTTCGGAATTGACCAAACACTATTGCTAATTTTTGCAATAGAAAATGATTTTTTAAGAAAACACTTTCGTCGGTTGTTCGAGCCGTTGTTTTAGGTCTTTCAAGAAAATTGCAGCTCGCGCTCCGTCGATAACTCGATGGTCGCAGGATAAGGTAACTGCCATAATCTGACGAATGACGATTTGGCCATCTTTAACTACCGGTTTCGCTTGGATTGTTCCGACAGCGAGAATTGCGGATTCCGGCGGCGGAACAATTGCAATAAAATGCGATACCGGAAACATTCCGAGGTTTGAGATGGTGAATGTACTACCAGAATATTCTGTCGGGTGGATAGTTCTCGTTTTTGCCTTTTGAATCAATTCTTTCGTTTCTTTCGCAATTTGGAGCAACGGTTTTTTATCCGCATCTTTTATAACTGGAACAATCAATCCATCATCTAACGCCACGGCAATCCCGACATTAATATGGTTATACGTCCGAATGTTTCCATTGGCATAGCTAACATTAATTTCTGGATGCTGTTCTAATGTTTTCGCTACCGCTTTAACCAAAATATCGGTAATGGTAACTTTTTCCTGCGGAGTTATTTCCGCCATCGCTCGCTTGGTTTTCAGCACTTCGTCCATTTCGATTTCAACGGTTACATAAAATTGCGGAACTGGCGATTTACTTTCAACCATTTTCCGTGCGAGTGCTTTCCACATCGGGCTTAATTCTTGTTCCGTATAATCAATTGCCGGTTGTGCTCGATGTTCCGCAAGATATTGTTTAACATCTTTCTCCGTTATTCTCCCGTCCGGTCCAGTGCCGGTAACTAGCGTTAAATCAAGTCCAGCTTCTTCCGCTAGCCGTTTCGCTAGTGGTGACGCAATGATTTTTCCTGAGCGTCCTTGACCTTGTTCCGCTTCGGTCTTTGCCGGTTCTCTAACCGGTTCCGATACAATCGGTTTCGATTCAGGCTGTTGTTCCGCTTCATGGAGAATCGCAGAAATATCTTCATCAGCTTTTCCGATAATTGCAATCAATTTACCAACCGGCGCTTTCCCTTCTTCCGGAACCAGGATTTTCCGCAGGATTCCGTTAGCGAACGATTGCAGTTCAACGATTGCTTTATCCGTTTCAATTTCCGCAAGAATATCGCCAGAACTAACCACATCACCTTCTTTTTTATGCCATTGGACGATAACCCCTTCTTCCATCGTATCGCTTAATTTCGGCATCACAACTTTATTAGCCATAGAACTTACTCCGTAAGGAAATTCTAATGATAAACCCTAATATTAAATAAATCAGCCAATCAGTTCAAGAATTAAGTGATTGATTTATTTGGATTTTGCATTTTGGATGTTAGATTTAGTTTTATCTTAAAACCGTTTTAATGCTATTTATTATTTTATCGACGTTAGGTAACACCGCTTGTTCAAGGTTTTTCGCATATGGCATCGGGACATCGAGGCTGGTAACCCGTTCAATCGGTGCATCAAGATATCCGAACGCTTGTTGTGATATCTGATATGCGATTTCTGCGCCGACTCCCGCAAATGGCCAACCTTCTTCAACAATGACTACTCGGCTAGTTTTTTTCACTGAGGTAACGAGCGTTTCGCTATCCAGCGGTCGTAATGTTCTCGGGTCGATAACCTCAACGGATATTCCTTCCGATTCAAGCTGTTCCGCAGCGCGCAATGCTAACAAAACCATTTTCGACCAAGCGATTAAGGTTATATCTTTCCCTTCACGTTTAATTTCCGCTTGACCGAGCGGAATCAGATATTCTCCATCCGGGACTTCGCCTTTAGTTCCATAGAGCAATTCCGCTTCAATGCAAATGACCGGATTATCATCGCGAATAGCCGATTTGAGCAATCCTTTAGCATCTTTTGGCGTTGCTGGCATAACAACTTTCAGTCCCGGGGTATGACAGAAAAACGATTCGATACTTTGCGAATGTTGTGCTGCTAATTGATGCGCTGCGCCGCCCGGACCGCGGAAAACTATCGGGACTTTCAGTTGTCCGCCTGACATATACGTAATTTTCGCTGCATGGTTGATAATCTGGTCAAGAGCGAGAATCGCAAAATTGAACGTCATCATTTCAATGATTGGGCGTAATCCGATTAACGCAGCACCGATACCAACCCCTGCAAACGCTGGTTCGGTTATCGGCGTATCAATGACACGGTTAGGACCAAATTCTTCAAGTAATCCTTTAGAAACCTTATACGCCCCTTGATAGAATCCGACTTCTTCTCCCATAAGAAATACCATTGGGTCACGCCGCATTTCTTCTCGCATCGCTTGATTTAATGCTTCTCGGTAAGTAATTTCTGGCATAACGTTACCTAAAGAACGATAGAATTGTTAAACATTACTTCGTTTTTACCTTATCAGATGTAGACATCTGTTGCTACCGATTCTATCGGTGGAAACGGACTGTGTTCCGCAAATTCGACTGCTTCTTCAACTTGCTGGGCTACCTGCTGTTCGATTTGTTCTATTTTCGCTTGATTCAGAATGTTCTGTTCAACTAACCGGTTCTGGAATGAAACAATCGGGTCGAGTTTCTTTTGTTCTTCAAGTTCTTCTTTCGTTCGGTAATGGCCATGCGCTGGGTCGGACATCGAATGTCCCATAAACCGGAACGTTTTCATTTCGATAAACGATGGTAACTGTTTCGTTCTAGCGAGTTCAACTGCTTGCAGAACATGCTCGCGCACTTCTAATACGTTCATACCGTCAATATGTTCTCTCCGCATTTCATACGCACACGCTTTCTGGGCAATATTGTAGATAGACGATGCGCGTTCAACCGGAGTTCCCATACCGTATCGGTTATTTTCGCAGATATAGACAATCGGCAGTTTCCAGAGTTCAGCGAGGTTCAGCGATTCGTGGAATACTCCTGCGTTCACTGCGCCTTCTCCGAAGAAACAGAGCACAACTTGGTCTTTCTTCAGATATTTAATGGCAAACGCTACTCCCGTTGCTATCGGCAGATGCCCAGCAACAATCGCATATCCGCCGAGCATATTATGTTCGATATCGAACAGATGCATCGACCCGCCTTTCCCTTTGCAGAGACCAGTATATTTCCCGAATAGTTCCGCCATGACCAGTTTCGGGTCGGAACCTTTTGCTAAGGCATGACCGTGATCGCGATATGCGGTTAGAATATAATCATCCGGTCGGATTGCACTCATTGCGCCGACGGCAATCGCTTCCTGTCCGATATAGAGATGACAGAATCCGGTGATTTTCTGCAGCGTATACATTTCAGCGCATTTCTCTTCAAACCGGCGGATTAACAACATCTGCTCGTATAGGTGGATTAATTGCTCTGGTGACAAAGTGGTTGAATTCATAATTCCTGAAATTTTCACTCGATGAAAATAACTGTTACCTCCGTCTTCTTAAAAGAACGGTAGTTTATTACCGCTTTGCTTTTAGAAAGCTTACTTTCGAATTTAATAGCAGCCAGCTTCTATGGCTAAAAGCGCAAGCAAGCTTGTGCAGTTCCCATGGTTTTCCCTTTACACCGTTCTAATTCCGCTGTAAACTATTATATCATTATGGAATGTAATATACCACATTTTTCTGAATTTAATCAATCGGTTAACCAAAAAGAAGTTAAACGATTAATTGCCGCAGCGCTTAGCGAAGATATTGGTTCCGGCGATATAACCACATCAAGCATTGTTTCTGATACTACCCTTTGCACCGCACAATTAGTTGCGAAATCAGCAGGTATCATTGCCGGGTTACCGTTGCTACCGTTGATTTTAGGGCAGAAAGCGACTTATACGTTTTATGTCAACGACGGAGCGAAACTGAAGCCGGGCTCGGTCATTGCTGAAATTGAATCGCCCGCGAACCTACTCCTTTCTCGAGAACGCGTTCTTTTGAATTTCATCCAGCGGTTATCTGGAATTGCTACGCTAACCCGGAGATATGTTGATGCGGTTAACCCGTATCCGGTGAAAATATTAGATACCCGGAAAACGACCCCGTTATTGCGATCGCTCGAGAAATATGCGGTTCGCGTCGGAGGCGGATATAATCATCGGTTTGGACTCTACGATCAAATTCTGATTAAAGATAATCATATCGCTATTGCCGGAAGTATTACCGAAGCGGTTGCTCGAGTTCGGAAATCGGTTAAGAAAAAAAACTTCTTGATTGAAGTTGAGACCAAGAATCTGAAAGAGGTTCAAGAAGCGATGAAGGCAAGAGTTGATATCATTATGCTGGATAATATGCCGATTCCGAAGATTAAAGAAGCGGTTAACCTGATTCGCGAACAGGCGTTAATTGAAGTTTCCGGCGGTGTAACCTTAAAAACCGTTCGTGCGATTGCTAAAACCGGCGTTGATATGATATCCGTAGGTGCGTTAACCCATTCTTCGCCTGCGCTCGATATTTCGTTAGAAATCCAATCAAATTGATTCCGCAGATTAATGAACATATATTCCAGCGATTAAAAGCATAACGCCGGGTAATCGTGTATATGACAACAGCACAAGAATTTGCCGATGCTCTAACAACCAAGATATTCGGTTGTCGGATTCATTATTATGCAACCGTCGGGTCAACGAACGATATTGCGCTGGAGTTAGCGAAATCGAATGCGCCGGAAGGAACGCTGGTTCTCGCTGAAGAGCAGACGCAGGGTCGGGGTCGAAACCATCGGAACTGGTTTTCGCCGAAAAAGAAATCACTGTTATTCTCGCTTATCCTTCGCCCAGATTGGGAACCGAACCACGCTGCGCGATTAACTGCAATTGCAGCGATTGCGGTAGCAGAAGCGATTCGGAAGTCTACCGGTTTACCTGCATCAATCAAGTGGCCAAACGATATCCGCATCCATGGCAAGAAAGTTGCGGGGATTCTGACCGAATTAGAAATCGTACAGGCGCGAATTCAATTTGCGATTGTCGGTATTGGCGTTAATATCTCGATTGCCAAGGAAGAGTTTCCGGAAGAGTTACGGAACCGGTCAACTTCGTTGCAGATTGAACTCGGAAAAGAGAAATCTATCTCTCGTGCCATGGTGCTGGCTGAGATACTACGATATTTTGAAAAACATTATGTGCATTGTTTAAACGAAGGAACCCGAACTGCAATGCTGGAATGGAAACGGCTTTCGGATATACTCGGGAAACTGGTTCAGGTAGAAGGGTTGAACCAGAAAACGACCGGATATGTTGCGGATATCGATTTAGATGGCAGTTTGATACTTCGGTCGAGTAGTGGCGTCGTGCGGAAAATTGTCAGTGGCGAAATAACGTTACTGGAGTAACCAGAGAAAATCAAACCATGATTATTCGCTTAGTTATTCCATTCTATCGTTTTTCAGTTCTTCTGGAAATACCATTTGACATTTGCCGCAATGTAGTATTAAATTATCGCTTATATGAAGCACGACAACGATACTTCAATCCAACCGCATACGTTTAAGCCGCGATTATTTTTTTGGCTTGCGGTATTAGCGATTCCGCTTGCGGTATTATTCCGTGCATATCTTGAACTACGGTCGTATAACCAACAATTGGAATCTGAACAGCAGAAACAACAACAGTTGTCTAAGGAAATTGAAGAAAAGAAATGGTTAAAAAAGCAGTGGGAACAAGGCGATCCGTTCCTGATTGAAAAAGAAGCGAGGGAAGAACTGAATTTCGTAAAACCTGGCGAAGTGGTATATAAGCTATCGACAACAACTACTGCGCAAAAGTAGATGTTGCAATGTCAAATATCCAAATCCCAATGCTAAATGAATCCTACAACACCTAATGTCAAAAATTATTCTAGCATTTGAAATGTGAGTTTAGCAGGTTATGTGACATTTGCGTTTTGAGATTTGACATTAGGTTTTTTTATTATTATGAGCATGTTCCAAGCTATCGTTCTCGGGCTGGTTCAAGGACTAACCGAATTCTTGCCGATTAGCAGTTCTGCGCATTTAGTTTTAGTACCCTATTTTATGCGTTGGGGAGAACCGGATGTGATATTCGATGTTGGCGTTCATTTAGGAACGCTGGTTGCGGTGGTGAGCTATTTCTGGAAAGATATCATTAAACTGGGGATAATGTTTATCCGAAGTTTAAGCAATCCGAATTTTCGCTCAGAACCGGATGCCCGGTTAGCTTGGATAATTATTGTGGCTACGATTCCTGCCGGATTGCTTGGATACTTATTCGAATCGAAGTTTGAATTGCTGTTTGCGAAACCGCATCTGGTAGGGTGGTTCTTGCTCGTTACCGCGATACTATTAATCGTGAGCGAATATGTTAATAACCGATTGATTATGCCAGTGCAGGAAGTAACGTTATTGCGTGGAGTGATTATCGGGTTCGCGCAAGCGCTAGCGATTGCGCCGGGTATCTCCAGATCAGGCGCAACCATAGCGGTCGGTATGTTAACTGGACTCAATCGGGCGACCGCGGCGCGATTCTCGTTTCTGCTCTCAGTTCCGATAATTCTCGGTGCCGGATTGGTTCAATTGAACGATTTACTCCACATGCAGGTTAGCTGGGATTATCTGCTGATTCTTGCTATCGGATTTATCACCGCTGGGTTCAGCGGATATCTCGCGATAAAATACTTCTTGCGCTATGTTCAGAAAAATAGCCTTTCCATCTTCGCCATCTATTGCATCCTAATCTGGTTAGTTGTATTAATCTTCGGAAAGTGAAATGAAATCTTTACCACTGTGACCCAGAGAAAAACAGAGATAATTATTTGTTAGCAACCGGTTGGTGCACGATTTGTTTCGCTAATTCGAATGATAACCGAGTTAATCCTTCTTCAATTTGATTATAGCGTTTAGCCAACGTAAAATCGTCGACATCTCCCGAGAAATTGCTATTTTCTAAAATGACCGTAAAGCACTTTCAATCGGCGAATTGCTCGTTCATTTTGGTTTCAGTTCCATTTATCATTATTCCACTTGTTCGCGAAGGAGTTCAATAAATTTGGGGACGATATTGGGGTCAAAGTGGATCCCAGCTTGTTCGTTCAGATACGCAATAACTATTTCTTCTGGCAAAGCAGGACGATATGGACGATCTGACCGTAGTGCATCCCAGACGTCAATTATGGCAAATATCCGTGCGGCAAGAGGGATAGATTCTCCTTTCAGTCCGCGTGGATATCCGGTTCCGTTCCATTTCTCATGGTGACAATATGGAATATCCAGTGCCGGGCGGAGATATACAATAGGATAGAGCCATTCATAAGCATAGACCGGATGTTTTTTCATGATCGCCCATTCTTCATCATTCAACTTGTCCGGTTTGTGTAAGATAGCGTCCGGAACGCCCAATTTCCCAATATCGTGTAACAGAGCGCCACGCCGAATATGCACTATTTCCGAATCGGGAACCCCGATTTTTCGCGCAAGCCGTTCAGTAATTTCGGTAACCCGGAGTGTATGTCCTTCGGTTTCTTTATCCCGTAAGTCCATCGCTTTTGACCATCCTTCGATTGTAGCATCGTATGCTACTACCAATTCGATATTTGACTTTTGTAGGTCATCAAACAACTTCGCATTATCAATCGCGATTGCTGCTTGACTAGCTAACATTTCAAGAAAATTAAGCCAATCTTGCTCGGGATTGAGTGGCTCGCGATGGAATAATTCTAATACGCCATTCACCTTTCCTTTAGCAATTAACGGAACTGCATAATAGCTGATAAATTTTTCATCTTGAAATTTTGTTGCTTGCGCAAATTCGCCAGGTGTTTCCTGCAGATTTTCAATGTTAATTATTTTCCGTTCGAATGCCGCACGACCCGCATATCCTTCTCCGATTCTAAGTTTTGTACGTTGCAAAACCTGTGGCTGGTTAAATCCGCGAGCTACAATAAAATTCAGGGTTTGACTATACGGATTCAACAAGAGAATCGAACTAGCATCAACACCGAGTTGACTTGTTACCTGGTCAAGCACTACTTCCAAAGTAAGCCGCAAATCTAGACTCGCCGTAATCGCTAAATCTATATTACGTAAAGCAGTAAGTTGCTTTATGTGCCGTTTAATTTTTTCTTCTGCTTGTTTGCGTTCGGTGATATCTAAAACCATTCCAGAAATGATATGGTCAATCAAGGTTGCGCTTACTAACAGTGTTTTGGTTTTCCCAGTTTTGGTAAGTACTTCGTGTTCGAAATCGGTTACCGACCGATTTTTCTGTAGTTCAGCGAGTAACCGGATGCGGTCATTTGGATTTTTATATCGGTCGCGAACGCTGGTGCCAATTAATTCCTGTGCCGAGTTAAACTCAAATATTTTTGCTAACGCAGGATTCGCATAAATAAATGTGCCATCAAGTTCAGTTTGAAATATTCCAGTTAGTGCGGTTTCAACCAAATTGCGGTATTTTTGTTCAGCGAATTGTAATTCCACTTGTGTTTTTTTATGGTCAGATATTTCTTCCGTGAGTTGCTCGGTTCGCTCGCTTAATACTTGAAGCAGTTTAATACGGGTTTCTTTGAGTTTAGTGAATAAATACGCTATGCCAAGAAATAAAACCAGCCAAATTCCAGCATTCAAAACCAAAATTTTTTGGCGATATACTGTTCCATAGGAATATTCTGCTGTCAACCAAATGATAGTGCTTAGTATTGAAATAGCAACACCTGCCCAAAGGTTTAAAAACCACGCAGCGAGTCCAATCGGAATAAAATACAAGGGTAGAAGCCAAATCTCTTGTCCGGTGAGATAATCAAGGTACCCGATAAGCCCAAGTAAGGTAAAATTTATATAAAACCATTTTGTTTTCGATTTGCGAAACATTGCGAACAACAAAATGATAAAATATAATTAGGGAAACGATTACAAAATATTTTAACATATTTTGATAAGATATTTTAAAAAAATTCGCTTTTGCAAATTATAAAAGTAATATTAAATTTTGGGATAAAAAAATATACGCCTGTTTTGGTTTTTACCCAACTAATGACCTAATACAAAGACAAGTCAATATAACTACAAAAACGAAACAGTAAATAGATATATTAAATTTTAAATTAAAGTTACAATTCACCCCTTGACAAACTAACTACTTATATAGTATATTATATATAGCATAATAAATTTATATGGTATAATTATGAGTGGTGTGATAACGGAGAAGTATGAGAATTGAACAGTTCAATTCTCATACTGCGCCGTTGATAGTTTAAGGATACCCGACATGGTGAATATCCATTTTCCAATTGAAGCATTTTATCAAGAACTCGAGAAACAGTCAAAAATTCATGCTGACCCGGTATATGCGGTTAAAACAGCGTTATCTACGCTAGGTCGCCCGTATGTAGTTCAGGTAGATGAAATTGTATTACGTGGATTTCCGCTCGGGAGTTTGCAAGCGTCCGGGAAATTCCGGGATTATATTTTCGTTACCCGCAACGGGAAAACCTATCTCAAACCATATACGAAGCCGAGGAACCCAAATACCACGAAACAACGAGCGCAACGCAATAAGTTCCGTCAAGCGGTTCAATCGTGGAAATTATTATCGCCAGAAGAAAAACAAGCGTATCGGAATCGGGCGAAACTCAAACCGACCCCGATGACCGGAATAAGTCTGTTTTGTCAAGAGCAATTGACCCGCTCGGTAGTTCAATGATACCGAATGTATCTATCGGATATAAATAATTATGAATCAAATAGAACCACGTCTGAATCAGCGTGTAGGAAATAATGGATTAGCGAATTTTACCATCCTGCCGAATCCGGTCTATGAGAAGATGCTCGTCTCGAATCTGCCGGTAATCGAGCGCGAACTCGTCATATTGGTTAATCGGTATTCGCTCGGATTCGGATTGTCAACTGCGGTCATATCCACGCAAATGATTCGTAAGTTTATCCCAATTCATCCGAGTCGAATTAATCGCGTTATAACCAAACTCATTGAAAAGAAAATCCTGAACGGGAAACCATATCGACAGCGGAAAAATGGCGCGGTTGAATGGTATGAACTTTCCGTCAATCCTAACATTTCAGAATGGAATGTTAAACGGTTTCTCGATAAAGAACGGCTGCTGGAACAAATCAACTATACTGCAATGAAACGAAAACACGGGCGCCGTGATTTCTTACCGGATTCTTGCCGAAGACAATATCCCAATTCGGAACCGCACCCCAGCCAAACTCGATCCCAGGATACACATCACCCGCAAGATACCCTGTTCGGATTCTAATCTTCGTTCAGATGTGTCTCGCTAAGACATTCCATATATCTTGGCGAGATACATCCTATATCTTATGGATACACATACAATTGAGATAACCCCTTACTATGCAACATGGGAACCCGATTCTAAAAATAAATAAATAAGAGAATATAGGAGAACCTATAATTAATATTATTTATTTAGCAAGATATAACGTTTGATTTAATTAGGGTTAATGGTTTACATAGGCAACATAATACGTTCTCGGAGGTTCTAGATGTGGATAATTTTCGCAAAAGATAACGAAAAGAAACGTCGTTTCGTAAAATTCAGATATCAACCATCATCAAGGATATGAGTTTGGTAAGCTTTTAATGGGTAACGGTTTTTCTCTTCTCCATTGTTCGTAAAGTATATTATAATATCAACCTTATGGATAGTAAGCAAAGATATACCATCGGAGCAGTTTCTCTCTTTTTAATCTCGTTTCTCGTTTATTTCTCAACGTTAGCACCAACGGTAACTTGGGGCGATTCCGGTGAGTTTATCACAGTCGCGTATACGCTTGGAATTGGCCATCCGACCTGCTATCCGTTTTATACTTTACTTGGAAAACTCGCTACCTCGGTTCCCTTAGGAAATATCGGCTGGAGATTGAACCTACTTTCCGCAATCGCCGCAGCATTAAGTATTGCGGTTCTGTATTTTTTCCTCCGAGATTTATTAACCATAATCGTTGAGAAAATGAACCCAACACTCCCGCAACCAGAAATTGAAAGCAAGCGGACAGAAATCAGCAGGCAGAAACCTGAAATAGGTTCTCATCGCAATCCACAATCCTCAATCCTCATTCAATTATCTGCAGCCAGTGGAAGTCTTCTATTTGCGTTTTCGCTGACGTTCTGGGACTATGCTGTCATCGCTGAAGTGCATACACTCCAAATCCTGCTGACGGTTTCATTATTCTTCCTCTGGCTACAATGGTGGAAAACCTACGAACTACGGTTCTTATATGCGAGTGCACTAACCTACGGATTGATGCTAGCCCACCACTACTTGAGCTTATTACTTTTTCCGGCGTTTGTTTTCATAACGTATCGCTGCTTGTTTGGCGTGAATATACCCCGAAATATCCAGAATAACAGCCAGCGCGACGATTCAGAATACACAGTAAAAAGTTCAAAACGTAAACCGATACTGTATGCGTTTCTCCTGATTCTGCTGGGCTGGAGCTGTTATCTCTATCTTCCGATTCGCGCTAGCCAAACTCCGCTGATTAACTGGAATGCACCGAATAATCTTAGCGGATTCTTGAGCTGTTTAACCGGCGGTCAATTTAAACTCCGGATGTTTTCAACCAGCCCAGGGTTAGGAATGGAAAGCGGCAGCGTATATCTCGGGATTCTAGCCCAAAATATCACTCGGTTTATCTCGTTACTTGGTCAGCAGTGGATTCCAGCAAATATCCAGTTTGGGATAATCAGCGTTTGGTTGGTGATACTCGTTCGCTGTCTGTTCGTTGGATTAGGAATAATCGGAATAATCCAGGGATTTCGATTGAACCGATTCTGGTTCGGGTTAAGTCTGATTATCGTAAGTATAACGCTCGGTGCAGTGTTCAATTATCAAATTGCGGATATCGAACCGTATTATTTATCGGTATACCTTATCGGTATTGTATGGTTCACTCTCGGGATATATACGCTCAGCGCTTGGCTGAAAAAGAATATTCCGCAATTAACTATTCTGCCGATTACCGTTCCGATTGTGCTCTGCTTAATTCCGTTAGTCTCGCATTATGCGCTCATCAAACGCAAGAATGATTATACCGCATACTACTATGCGAAAAATACCTTGCAATCAATCGAAAAAAATGCGGTGATTCTGACTGCAGGCGATAACGATATCTTCCCACTGTGGTATGGAAAATACGTTGAAAAGTTCAACCCGGACGTGATTATCTTCGGGAGTAACTTTTTAACCTCACCGTGGTATCAAACGTTTTTCATTGCGAATCCGGAATTTCACCTCCGCTTGGTTACCCAGTTATATCCATCTCGGAAAGCTTGGCTTGATGGATTGTTCGCGAATATTATCGAACCGAACGAACCGAAATACCAGTTCTATATCACCTTTTACGATCCGTATTTAGCGCAACGGCGAACGTTTATTCCGGTCGGTAATTTCTTACCGAATCTGCCAGTGATGCGAGAGCGAATCGTTTTATCCGACGGGTTCCTCTATCGGCTAATCAAACCAGAAAAACTCAATCACGAAATGCTCAATCCAAAGTTCACCATCCAAAATCCGAAAACGTATATCGCTCAATTTGATGGAACTATCTACCTGCGGCAATGCTTAATCGAGCATTCGCTGCCATTACAACCGGGCGATGTTTTTACCGTAACTTTCTTCTGGGAAACAGAGAAAAAAACACATACCAATTATCGCGGATTCTTACTGCTCCCAAATACCGCCGGAACAATTTATACCGACGCATATACAACCAAACCGATTTTCGCATATAAATTTACCCCGATTTATAGCGTCTATTCTACGAGCCAATGGCAACCCGGAACGGTTTATACGGAACAATATCGGTTCATGATTCCGCTGAACCTTCCGGCAGATGAATATCATTTAACCATGACGGTATTCGATGAAAAACAGAACGTTCCCGCAGTTATCCCGAGTCAAAAAGAACCGAATCCGCTGGTTATTTGTGGTAAAATAATGGTAACGGATACACGGAGAAACTAAAGAACGAAAAACCACTCTCGAATTGCCAAGATGGTCGGAAGTCTTTCCGTTATTCCGTTCATTGATGGAGGGAAATATGTCTACCTATTGGGAAAATAAACCGGTGCTCGTCACTGGCGCTGGCGGGTTTATCGGGAGTCATTTAGTTGAACAATTAGTTGAAAAGAAAGCTAAGGTTAAAGCGTTTATCCGATATAACTCGCGCAATGACCGTGGCGCATTAGAATGGCTATCTCCGCTCGTACAGGAGAAAATCGAAATTATCGCCGGCGATTTACGGAACCCGGACGCAGTTGAATCCGCAATGCGAGATGTAGATACCGTATTTCATCTCGGCGCACTGATTGCGATTCCGTATTCCTATCGCTACCCGAAAGATGTTATCGAAACGAATATCTTGGGAACAACGAATATCCTGTTGAGCGCAAAAAAACTCGGCACAAAACGAATCATCCACGCATCCAGCAGTGAAGTTTATGGCACTGCTCAATATGTTCCGATAGATGAACAACATCCATTGCAAGCGCAATCGCCATATGCGGCAAGTAAAATCGGTGCAGATAAAATCGTTGAAAGTTTCGTTAAATCATACGGATTACCGATAACCATATTACGACCGTTTAACACCTACGGACCACGGCAATCAGGTCGAGCGGTTATCCCGACTATCATCTCGCAAGCGTTAACGCAAACTACGATTTTCCTCGGCGCAATGAATCCGAAACGTGACTTTACCTACATCGAAGATACGATAGACGCATTTTTTGCCGTCGCTGAATCTGAGAAAACGATTGGTGAAGTGTATAATGCGGGGAGTAACTTCGAGATATCAATCGGCGATTTAGCGGAAAAAATCATTACCTTGATGGATAAAAAAGTTGATATTATTTTCGATGCGACCCGAATCCGCCCGGCAACGAGTGAAGTCGGCGAACTGATGGCGGATTCACGGAAATTGATGCACGCTACCGGCTGGAAACCGAAAACCAGTCTCGATGATGGACTGAAAAAAACTATCGAATGGATTAGCGAATATATCACGTTATACAAAGCGAATATCTATAATATCTAACGTAGGGTAATTATTTTCTATGAAAGCAATCATTATGGCTGGCGGGCAGGGGACTCGACTCCAGCCATTTACCCATACAATTCCGAAACCGTTGCTCCCGGTCGGGCGGAAACCGATTCTACAGATTATTATCGAACAATTGCACCGGTTCGGATTCTCCGATATTGCGATAACCACTGAATATAAATCCGATTTAATTTCCGCTTATTTCCAAGACGGGAAAAATTTCGGAGTAACCATTCGTTACGTGGTTGAAGAACAACGACTCGGTACCGCTGGCGGATTGGGAAAACTGCGGGATTGGCTCGATGAACCTGCGCTATTAATCAACGGCGATATTTTAACGAAAACGAATTTCAAACAGCTCTATGACTACCATCTCCACCACCCCGATTCCTTCATGACGGTTGCTATTCGAACCCAATCGTTCCCAATTCCATTCGGTGTCGCTGAAATTAAGAACGGAAAGTTATTGCACATCACCGAAAAACCGAACCTGCACTTGCAGATTCTCGCAGGGATATATGTGATTAGTCCAGCGGTGTTACACTATATCTCCGGTCAAGATTATCTCGATATAACCGAGGTCATTCAACGTATTATCGCTGAAAATAAACCGATTTCTCTCTACGAAATAACCGAATATTGGAAAGATATCGGGAGTATCGAGGATTTCACCGAAGTTACTAAAGAAGAAAATAATTGGTAGATTAGTTCAATAGATTCCGCTTCCGTATCCCATGCATTTTGCTAATCCCATTCATTCCCTAGCCGCTGAGAATACCACAAATGAATGGCATTTTGTTAATCACGACGGAATGAGTTATACTAGCCCAGCCATTCATAGCTACTGGGGATGCCAAATGAATAGCATTTTATTAATCCCGTTAGGGATGATTGAGACTAGCCCAGCCATTTATGGCTGGGTTCCCGTGAACCCCGTATCCGCAAGTCCCGTTAGGGACGATTGAATTTCACGTCTCGATAATGATCATGTATTCAGCTGTTCCGAGCGGGACTAACGGTTTTTCTCATACCACTTCCCCAGCATTTCATGCTGGGCTAATCTCAATCGCCCTTACCAGGGCTATTTGTTAATCTCGAAGGGATGAGTGAATGTAGCCAGCCATTTATGGTGGATTCTAATGGTGAGATTACTTTTGTTTTTCAGTTCTACCGCTTTTCAGTTCTTTCGATAGCTTCTGTACCGCTTTAATTCTTGCATTTGCTAAACTGGTATATTTCCCTTTAGGATAAAGCTGAATTAGTTTCTGATAGGTTGCGAGTGCGGAATCAGATTGTTTCAGTTGTTCGTAGCAGAATCCCATGCGGTATAACGCATCAGGTACCAAAGAACTTTTCGGGAATTGTTTATTGAGTTGCAGATAACTCGCAATCGCATTATTCCATTGTCGCAATTGCTCCTGCGCTAATCCTTTAAAATATAACGCGTCATCCGCAAATTGCGCATCCGGCGCAGCACGAACGATAAAGTCTGCTTTTTTTATGATTCCCTGCGCGGAATCCGCTGTTAAATTCTGGCTAAAGATTGATTCGCTCTGCTCGCTCATATCTTTCCAATATGCTTTGATTAATCCGGATTTGATATTGGGCAATTCGTTATGTAACCAAACTTGTTGCGGTGGGTCTAATCCAGCAACATCAATTGCGGTCAACAGCGTATACGCGATTTCGTATCGTTTATTTTGATAACTGGATTGAATTTGTTGAAATTCAGATTGCGTTTTTTCTTTTTTCAATGTGGTAACGAGTTGCGTCAATTTAAATTTCCATTCTTCTGGCGGGTTGGTGCTAATAATGCTCTGAGCGAACTCAATAGCTAATTGAAATTTCTTCTGTCGCTGAAGTTGCTCGATATTCTGCATCTGTTTGGATAAATAATCATTCTGCAGTTTTGCTACTGCAGTGATATATTCTGGTAAGTTGCCAATATCAGGATATTTTGATTTAAGCTGGTTGACAGATTGCACTGCAGCTTGAAAATCATTTTTTTGATAATAAACATTAAGTGCGCCGGGTAAATCACGTTCGAGTATCGCGGTTAATAATGCCCGTTTTTGTTCTTTGAATTTCTGTTGCCAAACCGACGGTAACGAGATTTTTTCCATTCGCAGACAAAGTGCGATGCCGTCTTCGTATTGTTTCAGTAACCGTTTCTGTTCTATATTCGTTAGTGCAGTTTGTAGTTGTGCATCTATTTTTGCTATCGCTAATCGAGCGCCTTGCGTCATCGTCGTTGAAATGTTATTGTTTGCTACTTGATGGAAAATAGTATATGCACTTTGGAAATCGTTGTTATTGAACGCGTGCTGACCTTTCTGATATAACTTATCGAGATAGAAGAAATACAATATGATACTGCACGAGATGAGCAATAACCCGGCGAGTAGAAACGTGAGATTGGTTAATTGGGCGACTCTTTTCGCTAAATTTGACCTCTGGGTAAATTTTAACGCTTGCTGAATATACTCATGCGATTTTTTTAACGTCGGGTCGAGCGATAACGCCCGTTCCCACTCGGCAATCGCTTCTTTGTATAACCCTTTTTTCGCATAGAGAGTGCCGAGAACATTATGTGATGGCGCATGACTCGAGTTCAATTCAAGCGCTGTTTTTAATTCAGCGATGGCTTCAGAAGTCCGACCACGTTCTGCATGTTCGAGAGCATTATTGTAATGTTGTTTCGCGCGATTGATTATCGTCCGGAGAATCGTTAAATCGCTCTGACAATGATAACATTCTGTTCGGTCATCACGATTTTCTGTCGAACATACAGGACAGCGCATAGAATAAAAAAAGAAGTTATGCAGTTTTGAAATTATGAAGTTCTAACCTCCACAACTCCAAAACTTCAAAACTTCTGGTTGAGCACCATAAACCTTGTTAACCAGCGGATTCCCCGAGTCGGTTCAGTAACGAATTCAACACTTCCATTTTCGACTCGATTTTACTCGTATCTTTTCCTTCGAGCGCAGATTTTAACTCTTTAATGGCATTTTCGATATCTTCAACGAGAAAATCATCACTTTCCGCAATCGCTTTTTCTGCTCGGAAAATTAACGATTCCGCATCCTGTTGCACGGTTTCTTTAACCTGCTGTTTGAGCATCTTGGCAACACGCGCTTTCGCTTCTTGAATCATCCGCTGTTTCTCTTTTTCGGTCAACCGACTATCGGTAGCCTTAACCGTAATTTGTTTTTCTTTTCCGGTAGCTAAATCTACTGCTTTCGCTTCAAGAATCCGATCCGGATTGATGCGGAACGTTACTTCAATCCGAGGCACCCCACGCGGCGCTGGGGTTATCCCATCAATTCGCAACATATCAAGAAACGTATTCTCGGAAGCAATCGGACTTTCTCCTTCATACACCGGGAATGAAATCGCTTCCTGAAAATCGCGCGTTGTCGTAAATATATCTTTCGCTTCAGTCGGGTAGGTTGAATTCCGTTCGATAAGCACGCCAAATTGATCGTTGATTAGCCCGACTCCGAGCGAAAACGGAGTTAAGTGGACGATTACCGGCGCTTCCTTGCCATATCGCGCTGCTAGCGTATCTTCTAATTCTCCTTCTAACGGTGCGAGAACTAACGATTGCACCGCCGCACCTAACGCAACAACTTCTTCCGGAACGATATCTTTATGCGGGTCTTTTTTCACGATTTCTTTTACCAGCCGCTGAACTGCCGGAATGCGAGTTGTTCCTCCAACGAGAATAACCCGGTCGATTTCCGCTGGGGTTAATCCCGCATCTTCAATCGCCTGCCGAGTCGGTTCAATCGTTCGCTCAATAATATCGTAAATCAACGATTCTAATTTCGACCGAGTTAACGTCGTGGTTAACGTTAAGGGACCTTTTTCGGTAGTGGCAATCGCATCCAAAATAATTTCGGTTTCTAACACTTCTGATAATTCAATTTTCGCTTCTTCTGCAGCTTCTTTTAATCGGAACATTGCAGTTTCATCTTCTGCTAGGTTTATTCCTTCTTTTTTCTTAAACTCTTCCACGAGATAATGCACAATCCGGTTATCGATATCATCGCCACCGAGATGGGTGTTCCCCTGAATAGCTAATACCTGGAATACGCCAGAGATAACTTCAATAACGGAAACGTCAAACGTTCCACCACCGAAGTCATACACGAGCAATTTCTGGTCTTCTTCTTTATCCAACCCATACGCTAACGCCGCAGCAGTCGGTTCATCAATGATCCGCCGAACATTAAATCCGGCAATTTCGCCCGCATCTTTCGTTGCGGTGCGCTGTTTATCGGTAAAATAAGCCGGAACGGTTATCACCGCCTGATTGACTTCTTCGCCAAAATATTCTTCCGCATCATGTTTCAACTTCTGTAAAATCATAGACGAAATTTCTTGTGGCGTATATGACTTGTTATCGATTTTCACGCGATAATCGGTTCCCATATGCCGTTTGATACTAAATATCGTTCTGCCGACATTCATAATAGCAGCTTTTTTCGCTTTTTTCCCAACAAGAATTTCACCCGATTTAGTAAAACAGACAACCGATGGCGTGATCCGTTCTCCAAGATTATTCGGTATAATCGCTGGTTTATCTTTATCCATAAACGCCATTAACGAAGTGGTTGTCCCTAAATCGATACCAATTATCTTACCCATATATAAATACCCCTTTTTTTAAGAATGAGCAATTCTTTTCGCTACAACAACTTTAGCATCCCGGATAACTTTATCCCGGAATGAATAACCCCGTTGTTTTTCTGCAATGATAGTATTCTCCGGAACCTCATTCGTTTCCTGATATTCTACTACTTCATGTTTATTATAATCAATTGGTTGACCGATACTTTCGATTTCACGGAGTCCGAGTCGAAATAATATCAGTTTTAATTTTCGATATATCGCTTCAATATTTTTCATCCAATTTGACAATACCTCATTATCGCTGAAACTCTTCGCTAAGTCAAGGGTTCTTTCAAAACTATCGAGGATAGGAATTAAATCTTCAACCAGACCAATGATAGGATCAACGGTTGCCTGGGAAACACTCGGCTGAAATTGATTATTTTGTTTAGATTGCTGTTGTCGCAGTAACGCCGAAATTTCTTCGACTAAATCACCATAAGATTTCGGTTGGGTTAGGGAATTCTGGTCTTCAGAAATCACTGGCTCTTTCGGTTCGTCAATAACAAACTGTTCTCGTTTCAATTTCAATGCATGCATTAGCGGAATCGGGTTTCAGCAATTGCTTTCTTCGCAATCTTATTTTTCGGGTCTAACTGTAACACGGTTTGCCAGCAAGCAACCGCAGAACGATAATCTCCTTTCATTGCATAGGTATTGCCGATTTCTAGATGAATATCCGGTTTCGATGGTAAATATTTTAACACACTTTTGAAATGAACTAAGGCTGCGTTATATAATCCACGTTCGCGTAGTTTTTTCCCAACGGTTAAATGTCCACGGATAATATTATCTCTCGCCATTTGGTTTTTCGGGTCGAGCGCAATGCAACGATTCCAGACAGCAAACGATTCGTCTACTTTCCCGCTATTCAAATATGCCCAGCCGAGCATATTGAGTACCTCAAGATTGTCCCGATGAACTCGAAGCATTTGGTTAAGTTCTTTAATTGCTTCATTCCATTTTCCCTCTTGCATAAGAGCGGTGGTTATCTGGAGTTGGGCATGGAAATTATCCGGTGAAATTTTTAATACTTCCCGATATTCGGCAATCGCTTCTTCGATATTCGCTTTCTTATCTGGAGAGGTACTTAACAGTCTGCCACCGAAAAACTTATGTAGTTCAACAATACAGGTTTTTAAATATTCATCCGCCGGGTCTTCACGTAGTCGCATTTCCCATCGTTTCAAGGTTTCGCGCCAATATTTTTCACTATTTTCCTTATCGCCGATTTTATCATACGCAATCGCTAAATTGTGATAGAGGGCAGGGGTATTTTCCCGTAAGGCAAGAGCTTTTAACCAACATTGGATTGCCTCTTGATATCGTTCGTGCACTCCATAATAATATCCCATTGTGCTATATCCATAAAACAGGTTATGGGCAATATCTTCGTTCGTTTCATCTAGTTTGCGTATTGCTTCCCAATCCTGAATTGCTTCAGACCAGAGTTTTTTCTTTACATAATCGTAGGCGCGTTTCGCATACGCGAGAATTAATTGGTTTTTGGTTTCGCTATCCGCAGCGCCTGATTCTAACTGCATAGATAATGCGTCAATATCTTCATTGATTCGCTGGAGTGGGGTAGGTTGTTTCATTTCATCGCTGAACCGGAATTGGTCGTGGATGAAGTTGAAGGTAAATAAATCTTCGCGAGCGCGTTTAACCGGGTCTTTCAGATTCTCATACGCTTTCCGAATTTTAATAAAATTATCCGGGTCAAGTTCTGGCGGATGTTTTTTTACCAGCTGAATATATGCATGTTTAATTTCATCCTCAGTCGCTTCTTTAGGAATCTGTAAGATTTGATATGCGGTAGCTTTATCCATTAACTCATGTGCCATAGTTTGCTCTTACTAAAACTATTCCGAAAACGGTAAAAACCAAACACTGGTTATTCTACCGATTTAGTTTCTTTCGTTCTCGGATAAATCATTGCGTTAACATTACCTTCGATTTCTATTATAGCACCCGTATCAGCAAATTCAATAGTGATAGAATCCCCTTTAATTTCATTTTTTTCCTGTGTCACTTTGGGTGCTCCGGTTAATAGTACCTTTTTCGCTATTTCATAATATTCTATCATATCTGCAGTCGCAACGATTTTCCCATTAACCGCATCTTCTTTCACGATAACCACGTTTTTGAACGCTTGCATTTTTTTCTCATCTGAATGATACCAGATTTCGGTAGCGGTAACCGTAATATTATCGTTTTTGAGAACTAATTTCGCATGGCCGATTAATTTTGAAATTCGCTGGTTATTGACCACTGAAGAGATGAATTTGTCGCCATACATTTCATACGGCTGGTCTGTGCTCAAGATAGGCTTCCCCGTTGTAGAGACAGACAAACTCTGCGGATACCCGCTAGAAACTAGCATGATATAAATGGCTACTATTCCTGAAATAAATCGTATCTTATTCATTTTTTCGATTGAATCGCTTGATTCGGTTTGGTAGTATGAGTTGCAGGAACGCTTAGCGTTCGTTTCGCTGCAAATTGTTGTATCTGTATATTTTCAAACGCCTCGTCGGCAATTAAACCTTTTCCGTCGATTTGATGATTATCGCGAATAAGTTTAATTGCCGCATTAGTATAAAATGTTTTCTCTCGCGTATTCCAGAATAATTGGGTTGTATAAAAATCGGTTTGGTCGGTTAACCGAACATGAACATTACCCTGTATTTGAATAAGCTGATTCTTTAAATCAACCTGACTACTCGCTGCCGTGAGACTTAACATCGGCTTTCCCTGAGAATTAAAAAGGAAAAAATTCGGTTCAATTAATTCTACAATATTATCCTTTTGATTGAAAATCGCTCGTTTCGTTCGTAGCGAACGATGTTCCTGACCCGATAGATACTCTTTCAAAACCAATCCCTCAGTATTTATATATGCTGAACCTTGCGTCATTTCATGAGATATCGCGTATCCACTCGCAAGTTGCATATCAATCGATATCATTATCAATAAACACGACAGTCTTCGCAACATAAGTTATGATATTTCCTATTCCATCCAAGCCCATTGAGTTGGTGCACGGCGGATATAGGTTTCTATCAATGATACAAATTGACTTACAAAATGTTTGAAGTCAGCTTCAGGTTCCAGATATTGCCCTTTTTGTAATGGCTTTTCAAAACAAATCCGATGTGTATTATTATCTTGCCGAACCACAAACAGTGGCAACACCGGAACCTTACTCCGATATGCAAAATATAACGACGCTACCGGAAAATCAATCGAGCTTTCTAAAAACGGAAATCGCATTGTTTTACCGCCAGCGTCGTAATCTGCCATAATCGCAAGAACCTCGTTCTGTTTCAAAGCAGTTAACGATGCTTTTAATGCATTTCCACGCGATAAAATTTTCAGACCTACTTTTACCCGCAACTCGTTCAACAATCGGTCAACTTTTTTATCGTATAATACATTGCCAACTACATTGATTGGTATTTGCCAGACTTTAGCGAAATAAGCACCAGCTAATTCCCAGTTACCATAATGGGCGAGAACGCAAACTAACCCTTGCTGTCCATTCCAAACCGCATCAAGATTTTCGCGCCCTTCAATTTGAATAATTTGATTGAATTGTTCCGGAGTCCAATGCTCGATACTCAATAATTCGATAATACTTTTTGCCCAATGTCGATAGGTGGCAAGCGCTAATGATTTAATTTCCTTTTTGCTTAACCGAGACGAATATATATTCGTTAAGTTAGTTAATATTCGCTTACGATTTTTCGCTACCATATAATATCCTATGGTAGCGAATATACTGCTTATAGCCAGAGCTACCTTTAACGGAACCCATTGTACGAGTTTTTTACATCCGATAATCAGCCAATATACGGCATTATGTTTAATTTTTTTACTCAGTTTCATGTTACCCCGAACCTATTGAAACGAGAATATAGCCCGTTGTAACACAGTTACATGTCATGCATCGAGCTGAGGAACAACTTCTCATGCTGACGCAGCGAGTTTATTCACACTTTTCGTTAAGCGCGATACTAACCGCGCAGCAGTATTTTTATGGATAATCCCTTTCGTTGCGGCACGATTTAGCATCGGAATAGTTTTAGCTAAAACTGATTTCGCAGTTTCGATATCTTTTGCCGCAACTAACCCATCAATCTTTTTCACCGCATTCCGTAACTGCGATTTAATTTTTCGGTTACGTTCCCGATTCTTGAGTGATTTTCGTAACTGTTTTAACGCTGATTTATGTCGTTTTGCCATACCTTCTCCTTATTATTTTAACTTAAAACGCATCTGGTATATGCGTGATTGAATCTACGTTTGCTCGTTGCGTTAATACGACACTGATAATATCGAATCGCACTTCGGTAAATGCAATATTCCGATTTCGGGCGATATAACATTGCGCTAATCGCCGTAATCGCCGCCGTTTATTTTCATCAACCGCTGATTCCGGCGACCAAAATTCCGTCCAGGTATTCCGCCGCGTTTTGACTTCAATAAAAGCTAATTCCGTTTTATCTCGCGCGATAATATCGATTTCGCCGTAAAAACATCGCCAATTCCGAGCGATAATTTGAAATCCTTTTTCTTTTAAATGTTCCACTGCTACGTGCTCGCCATATTTACCGATAGCAATTCTATCGTTATCCGCAGATGTGCGTTTGAACCTTGCGATTATTGTATCCCACAACTGAGATAAGCGGTACAAAAACTGCGCCGATGAATTTCGCATAATCCGAACTGCTTGATTTCAGCGATATGTTGTTTCGTTGCGTATCCTTTATGTTTTGCGAAATGATAATTCGGATACTGCCGTTCATAATCGTGCATTATAGTATCGCGAACAACTTTTGCGACGATTGATGCCGCAGCAATCGAAACACTTTTCTGGTCTCCTTTAATAATGCCTTGTTGCGGTAGCGGACAGTCGGGTAGGGTTACCGCATCGATTAACAAGCATTCCGGCTGAACTGATAATTTTTCTATTGCCATTAGCATCGCTTGAATACTCGCTTGTAGAATATTAATTTCATCAATGACCTTTTCGGAAACAATCCCAACGCCGACACTGACCGCTTGTTCAACAATCAACTGGTATAATTTGTCCCGTTGTTTAGCGGTTAATTTTTTCGAATCGTTAATTCCCGGTAATAAACATTCAGCCGGTAATATGACCGCCGCCGCTACCACCGGTCCCGCTAACGGACCACGTCCTGCTTCATCGATACCAGCGATACGCTGATATCCCTGATTATAATACTGCTGTTCAAAATCGCAGTTAGGTTGTGGTCTGTTCTTTCGTTTCACTTGGTGGTGAAACTGCAGGCGGAGTTGCCGTGACATCAGATGTCGGTTTTACCTCCTGAGAAATTTTTTCTGTGATTCGCGCTTTTTTCCCAGATAAATCGCGTAAATAGTATAGTTTAGCCCGACGGACTTTTCCTTTTCTTACCAACCGGATTCGTTGTACATTCGGGGAATGGAGAAAGAAGGTTCGTTCGATACCAACTCCAAATGATACTTTCCGAACCGTGAACGTTTCCCGCAATCCGGAACCACGTTTCGCAATAACGATTCCTTCAAACGCTTGCGAACGTTCCTTATCACCCTCAATCACTTTTGAATATACCCGAATGGTATCGCCGGGTGAAAATTCCGGTAACTTTCCTTTTTTTAGATACGTTTTTTCAATTTGTGCTATTACCGGTTTCATAATGAATAGTTATCCCTCCTACTAAGAAAAACCAAGATTATAGTTTTATATGGTTATATGTTAGGTTAAGATTTTGAATTATACTACTTCTCCAGTTTACGTTCGCCTAATAATCGATCTAAAATTATCGCAACCGCTGCGCGAACCGATAAATGATTATATGCATCAACGGTACCACGAATCGGTTCTAGCCGATAATCCAAAGAATTCAGCCAGGTTTGTTCTATTCCCCAACCGGTACCGAAAATAAGCAGATAAGGTCGGGACGATTCATTCATTGCTCCTCGTAACGCTGAATAGGAAATGGTATTCGGCATTTCTCGCGCATCCGTTCCTACCAGAACCGGGTTACTACCTTCTTCGTCCTGAATTTCGGCGATAACCTGTTCAATCGTTTCTTTAACTCGAACGAGCGTGAATGCTTCCTTACGGTCGGGGATAAGCCGACTACCTAATCCGTGTTGCCAGTAAAACGCAATTCGTTCCGCGAGCATCAACTGCGATTCCAGTGGGTTAACCAGATAATACTTTATTATCCCAAACGTTCGACAGGTTCGCGCGATATCATGCAAATCGTAGTTCGTAATTGATGTGGTAACCAGTTTCCCTTCGCGATTACGAACTGGATAATGCACTAGTGCAACATAAACCCGAGGTGACATCAATGGTATCAATGATAGTTTATTTTACATTTAATTCAGCTTCAATTTCAGCAATGAGCTGTTTATCTTCCGCGGTCATCAAATCCGCCTTGATTAACTCAGGACGAACTAATCTTGTTTTTTTAAGCGCTTGTTTTCTGCGCCAGCGCCGAATTCGTTCGTGATTGCCGCTGGTTAATACTTCGGGAACAGCTAATCCACGGAAAACCGCCGGGCGCGTATAATGCGGATAATCAAATCCTGCCCATTCAGAAAACGAATCCGCAATAACCGATTCTGGATTGCCTACTACCCCGGGCAATAGTCTACTCACCGCATCGATAATCACCAATGCCGGGATTTCTCCGCCAGTCAATACATAATCGCCAATCGAAATCTCCTGATGGTTGAATAACTGTTTAACCCGTTCGTCGATTCCTTCGTATCTCCCGCAAACTAATACCAAATTGGGTTTGTTTGCCAACTCGCGCGCCAGCTGCTGATTAAATAATTTCCCTTGCGGGGATAAAAAAATCAATTCTGCATCCGGATATTTTGCTAATCGCGATTCTATCGCTGCGGTCAGCGGTTCCGGTTTTATTACCATACCCGGTCCGCCGCCATACGGTTCATCATCTGCAGTTTTATGTTTATCAGAACAGAACTCCCGAATATCGACTAAGGTTATTGATAGCAACTTTTTTTCCTGTGCAATTTTCAGGATACTTTCCTGCAACGGTCCAGTGAAAATGCCAGGGAACAATGTCAGGATATCAATATGCATCATGGAACGAAATTCGGATAATACATCGGTGGCACTAGATTTGAACACCGACCCTATTTGCCTTCTTCAATAATTTCCATTACCGCACGCTTTTTCTGTTTAGCCGCTGCGGCTGAGAGAATGGTACGAATTGAGCGGGCAGTACGCCCTTGTTTTCCGATGATTTTCCCAATGTCACCAGGAGCGACTTTCAGTTCATAGATAGTGGTTTGTTCACCTTCAACTTCAGTGACTTTAACTTCGTTTGGATGGTCAACCAATGCTTTCGCAAGGTATTCAACTAAATCTTTCAATTTCACGTCCATACGTTACCTCCGTCTCGATTTTTACTAGCGTAATCCGAAACTTTAATCAAAGTTTGGATTCTACTGAATCTGCTTCAGTTAAGTTGTCTCGGTATTCTCTCTAGTGCCACCGTTTGTTTAATAATACCTTAGATTGCCAAGTTATGCAATCCAAGGAGTATTAAGCCGTTGCGGTTGGTTGATTCTGTTCAATTGCTGCCGGTTCTACAATCGTAGGTTCTTTTTTACTTGCTGATTTACTTTCCTGAAATTGTTTCATCACGCCGGTTTTAACTAAAATACTCCGAACCGTATCCGACGGTTTCGCTCCGTTTTTTAACCAGTAGAGTATCCGTTCAGTATCTACTTTTGTTACCGCAGGGTTGGTTAACGGCTGATATATGCCGACAATTTCGATAAACCGCCCGTCACGCGGTGACCGTGAATCAGTTACCACTAACCGATATGACGGTTTTTTCTTTTTCCCAACCCGCCGTAACCTGATTTTTACTGCCAAAGCGCTCACCTCCTGTTATAAGTACGAAGTATGACGTACCTAGTACCATAAATATTTTTTATCATCTTTATTCATTTTGGTGTAAAGATTTAAAACCCGAATTTTATTTTGCCTAATTTCGGCATGTGTTTTCCACCGGATGCGAATTGTTTAAACATTTTTCGCATCTGTTCGTACTGTTTCAATAGCCGGTTAATATCCTGCACCGAAGTGCCGCTACCTTTCGCAATTCGTAACCGGCGACTCCCGCTGATAATCTGCGGGTCACGTCGTTCTGCCGGCGTCATCGAATTGATGATTGCTTCGATTTTTTTCAACTCCTGTTCCGATTGCTGCATCAATGCCGGGTCGCTGATTTTGCCCATTCCCGGAATCATACTGAATAACGATTCTAACGACCCCATCTTGCGAACGGATAATAACTGCTCACGGAAATCTTCTAAGGTAAACGTTGCTTTCCGCAGTTTCTCTTCCATCTCCTTAGCTTTTTTCGCATCGAGTGTCGCTTCCGCTTTTTCAATCAAGGTTAGAACATCGCCCATTCCGAGGATTCGCGATGCCATTCGTTCCGGATGGAAATATTCGAGGTCGTCTAGTTTTTCGCCAACGCCGACAAACCGAATTGGCGCTCCGGTTACTGCCCGAATTGATAACACTGCGCCACCGCGCGCATCGCCATCTACTTTGGTCAGAATAACGCCGGTTATTCCAATCTCCTGATGAAACTGCTGGGCGACATTCACCGCATCCTGACCAGTCATTGCATCGCATACTAACCAGATTTCATTCGGTGAAATACTAGATTTCATCTCTTGCAACTCTTGCATTAATTCGGTATCAATATGCAACCGACCAGCGGTATCAATGATAACCAAATTATAATTCTGTTCATGCGCAGATGCAATTGCAGTTTTTGCGATTTTCGGCGGAGCAACCTCAGTACCTACCGAGAACACCGGAACCTGGATTTGTTTCCCTAACGTTTCCAACTGTTTAATCGCTGCCGGACGATAAATATCCGCTGCAACTAACATCGGTCGATACCCTTTACTGCGGAAATGTTTTGCGAGTTTAACGCAGGCAGTGGTTTTCCCAGAACCTTGAAGTCCTATCAGCATAATGGAATTGAGTTTATCTGGGTAAAGGTTTAATGGCGAAATACCGCTGGCACCAACTTCCGTCCTGCCGCCCATTAATGCGATTAACTCTTCATGAACGATTTTAATCACCTGCTGCGCTGGAGTTAAACTCTGCAGAACTTCCTGACCGACTGCGCGAGATTTAACCCGTTCGGTGAAATCGCGAACAACCTTAAAGTTCACATCCGCTTCTAGCAATGCTAACCGAACTTCCCGCATTGCATCCGCGATATTTCTTTCATTCAGCGTTACGGTTCCACGCAATCGTTTGAAAACCGATTCCAGTTTATTCGTTAGACTTTCAAACATACCTCACCTACATAGCAAACATTATATAGCTTATCTCCGTTTCGTGTTTCAATCGGGGAACCCTCTACTTAGCCTATCCTATGTACCTCGAAGAAATAACAATAACCTGAAGGTTACCTACCAGCGGCTAATGCCGCGAAGAAAAATTAGTTAGTCTTTCGCTGGAATAAGGTTATTCGGTTTCTTCTGGTTCCGATTCGCCGATCAACTGCTTCAATTCTCCTTCTATTTCACGAAGCGATTGTACGATCCGATGCGTATCGTAGATGATATCATCGGTTCTCAATCGTTGCGCAAGGTTATGCACCTGGTCGCAAATCCTTTTCAGTTTCTCTTTATGTTGGATATCCTCGTTAATCCAGCCGAGTTTCCGATCATATTCTTCGAGCGATTCTATTGCATGTTTAATCGAATCGAATACCGCTTGACGGGTTAACGGTTTATTATTTTCCGGATTGATAAACTGACTGGCAATTTCCGGCAGCGATTGGTCTTGAAAATAATGCATGGTTAAAAATTGTTTCTGCTTCTCGGTTAGCAACTCGCCATAATAATCGAACAGCAGATTTATCCGCACCAAATCGTTTAATAATTCCGTTTCTTTCGGCATAACGAATCCAGGGTCAACCGTCAAGCAAGGTATCTTTACGTAAAATCATACCCGAAAACTCGGCACGCTGTCAAGTAAAATGATTTGCTCTTGGGAGAACATAGGGAGTGCAATGAGAATTGAACCGTTCAATTCTCATTCAACTCCAGAGTATCCCAAGACCATGAAATACGAAAAATACCATTTGCACTGACTCGGTTTTTGAGATATTATCTATTAAACAAATGAAATATTCGAAACTACAATGTCAACCTAAACGGTGGATTAAACTCCATTATTTAAAAATCCTGCGTCTGAAGGATACGCCGGAAAAAATTGCTGGCGGGTTCGCCATCGGAGTGTTTATCGGGTTATTTCCAACGCCGTGGATAGGGTTAATTCTCGCGCCGTTTTTAGCCACGATTTTGAAACGGAATCGCGTCGCTTCAATTCTCGGCACGCTGGTGATGAACCCGTTTACCTCGCCGTTTGTTTATGCCGTGAGTTATACGCTCGGAGTTTTTCTACTCGGGCAGGGGCTTCAGAACCCGTTTCTCGTGATGAAACAAAGCAGCGTCATTGAATGGTTTGGAAAAGATGTTATCGTTCCCTATCTTATTGGGATAACTATCGTAACGATTATTGGAACCGCATTGAGTTATTGGTTTATCTTAAGATTGGTTATAATATATCAGAAACGGAAATTAGAAAAATTGCATCATAACAAAACATAAACCTAACCGCAGAGAGCGTAAAGAACGCAGAGAATGCAAACAATAGCGGCTGCGGCGTTCTCCGTGGTGGAGCTCATTTATTATGAATCCTGAATTATTACGAACTATCTATTTTGCGTTAGAAACAGTGTATCCGCCGATAATGAAAATGGATAAAACGAACTTGACGGAACTGTATGGTAGTGTCAATCAACGCTATCATTATTCGACGTTTGCATTGATTCAGAACGGTGCGGTGTTCTCGGAGCAGGATATCTCGGTCTGCCATATCCTACGCGATCGAATCCAATTTAAGGAAGAGAACCTGCAAGCGGATATCCAGATTTATAAAGAGAAAGTACTCGATATTTTAAAAATGACGCAAGCGAAATATGCTATTCCGGTTTTTTTCCTACAGGTGGTAACGCTCCGTGGAATATGGGATTGCGATAAAGAGACCAATGCTTCAGAGTTTATCCATCAGCGGTTTTTAAAAATTACACCGGAAGAACTGCAGGTGTTAGACCGGCCATTTGCTGGAATTGGGTTACGGTTTAATTCGCCAAAAGGCGAAGATACGTTTGATTTCCGAATCGAGCCGTGGTTCCGTGATTTGAAGTATCTTTTCATCGAACTACGCAGCGAATTCCCGTTGCCGATAAATAGTTTAGAAGTTGCAGAAAAACGGATTAACCAGACCTACGACTATTTGTTTACTAAAATCAGTACCTTCATTGCACAGCCGGAAAAACCAACAATGTAACTAGGAAAAACGAGCGGACATAAGCTTGATTTTTTCTGTACTTAAGTTCTTTTGTCGTTAGGAGAATTCTATGCAGATTATCAAAGTTAATTGTTTAACTCCCAATCCGAATATTGTAGAACTTGCGGCGCAAACGATTCAGAATCATGGAGTAGTAGTTGTTCCCACGGAAACGGTGTACGGATTAGTCTGTTCAGTTTTCGATGACTCTGCGGTGAAACGAATTTTTGAAATTAAAGGCAGAACGTTTGATAAACCGCTTCCGGTATTTTTTAGTAGCATCGAACAGATTGTTGCCGTTATCGGTTCGGAGAATGTGCCAGATTCAGCGATACAATTATTCCGGAACTATGCTCCGGGACCAATAACGGTGATAATCAAATGCGGGAAATCAATACCAACGCTAGTAACTGCACAGACTGAAACGGTAGGCATTCGGATACCGCAGAGCGCATTAATTTTATCGTTAATCGAGCGGGTAGGGATACCGCTTGCCAGTACGAGCGCAAATCATTCGCAACAACCGAGTCATACTGATGCCCAAGCGGTCATTGCGGAATTAGGCGATAGCGTCGATTTGATTCTTGACGCTGGCATCTGCGGAAGCGGGAAACCATCAACGGTGGTAGATTTAACCGCTGAACCACCGAAAGTGTTGCGCGAAGGAGAAATAACCGTAGCGCAACTGCGGGAAATACTGGGTGTCATCGAACCCTGCTAACCGCAAAGACGATCGGGTTATCGCTGAGACTCAATAAAAAACGAATACGGTACGGAAATTGCAGGTAACTGTTACTATGAAATCAGTGTTAATTGTGTGTACTGCAAATATCTGTCGGAGTGCGATGGGTGAAGGATTGCTCAAACAGATTCTAGCCGAAAAACAGATAACCGGGGTCACGGTTCGTTCAGCGGGAATATCTGCAGGTTCAGGATTTACTGCGTCAGCGAATGCGATTAAAGTAATGCGCGAACTTGGAATAGATATCTCCGGTCATAAATCGAGTCCAATAACCGTATCGTTAATCGAAAATTCCGATATCATTTTGGCAATGGAACAGTATCATAAAGAGTATATCGAGAGTATGTTTCCGGAAGCGAACGGAAAAGTCAGGTTAGTCCGAGAATTTGCGGTTGATACCAAGAATTATCTGGATATTGAAGACCCGATTGGCGGAACGCTCGAAACATATCGGCGGTGTGCTGATGAAATTCGACGATGTTTATTAAATTTTGTCGCTGAATATTTTACGTGAGGAATTAAACTATGGCAATATCTATAGCACTCGGTTCAGACCATGCTGGGTTTGAATTGAAAGAAAAAATTAAAATCTGGTTAGAGCAACATAACTATCCCTATCGCGATTTCGGATGTTATTCACTAGAGTCGGTTGATTATCCAGATTATGGACTCTTGGTAGCAGAAGCGGTTGCTCGGAAAGAATACACCTATGGGATAGCGGTTTGTGGTTCAGGAATTGGGATTTGCATCGTAGCGAATAAGGTTAAAGGGATTCGCGCATCGTTATGTACTTCGATCGAAATGGCAATAACCGCACGAACCCATAATAATGCGAATGTATTATGTCTAGCAGGAAGAGGCACTGACCATAATTTAGCGATTAAAATTGTAGAAACTTGGCTTACCACGCCGTTTAGCGAAGAAGCACGACACCAGCGGAGAATAGATAAAATCCGCCAGATTGAAACCAAATATGAATACACAAACTATGTCAAATAACAATGAGTATTTATTGTTAAAGGTTTATTTTTTACCTTACCATTAGATTTTTTATTCAATAAAGGAGTTATGAGACTATGTTTGGAAGCAGTTTACCAGCCGTTGACCCAGAAATAGCGCAAGCGATTCGGGATGAAATCAGTCGGCAGCAGAATAATTTAGAATTGATCGCATCAGAGAATTTTGTTAGTCCCGCAGTATTGGAAGCAATGGGTTCAGTTTTAACCAATAAATACGCCGAAGGATATCCTGCGAAACGATATTACGGTGGCTGCGAATATGTTGATATTGTGGAACAATTAGCGATTGACCGCGCAAAACAACTCTTCAATGCAGAACACGCGAATGTTCAAGCGCATAGCGGTTCCCAAGCGAATATGGCGGTATATTTTGCGATGCTGAATGTCGGCGATACAATTCTCGCGATGCAACTTAGTCACGGTGGGCATTTAACCCACGGGAGTCCGGTAAACTTTTCGGGAAAATTTTTTCGAATAGTCTCCTACGGGGTTCGACCCGACACCGAAACCATAGATTATGATGCGGTACGCTCCTTGGCGATAGAACATCGACCGAAATTGATTCTAGCAGGAGCTAGCGCTTATCCGCGAATTATTGATTTCGCTAAATTCCGCGCAATTGCTGATGAAGTCGGCGCATATTTTATGGTAGATATGGCACATATTGCTGGTCTAGTTGCAGTTGGTCTCCATCCAAGCCCAGTACCGTATGCTGATTTCGTGACTTCAACGACACATAAAACACTACGAGGCCCTCGTGCGGGGTTTATCCTCTGTAAAGAGAAATATGCGAAAGAAATCGATAAAATGATGTTTCCCGGTATCCAAGGGGGACCACTGATGCATATAATCGCCGCAAAAGCGGTCGCATTCAAAGAAGCACTGCAACCAGAGTTTAAGGTATATCAACAGCAGATCGTGCATAACGCGCAAGCTTTAGCAAAAGGATTACTCCAGCGGGGATACCGATTGGTGAGCGGTGGAACCGATACCCATCTTATGCTCGTCAATCTGCAGAATAAAGGGATTACCGGACGGGAAGCTGAAACGATATTAGGAGTCGCTGGAATAACCGTTAACCGGAATACTATCCCGTTTGAGACCCAAAAACCAACGATAACTAGTGGGATTCGCATCGGGACTCCAGCCGTAACCACGCGCGGAATGAAAGAACCGGAAATGGAATTAATCGCCGAGTTTATTAACCGTGCTATTGAGAATCGAACGAATGAACCTGCATTAGCGAAAATTCGAGACGAAGTTAGACAACTCTGCCAGAAATTTCCTCTGTATAAGAATTTATAAAATGACCTCAGAACGGATGAACGAAAAAACGTTAGAATGTAAGCTTAGTTGCAGTTGTGAAGGGTTTTAGTCCGGTCGTTCTACCGTTCTGAGTTCGTTTTTTATTATTCTTAGGTGATTTGTTGCTTATCCATTAAACCTTTTCCTGTCCTGATTCGTCTAGTATTCAGAAAGGAATATACATGCAAACGTTATCTCATCTTTCTGATACTGAATTGATTACGAGATGTCAAACCCGACACGACCATCTCGCCTTTTCCGAATTGGTTAACCGATACCGCAATGAGATATACCGCATCGTATATTATTATGTCCGAAATGCGGAAGATGCACTCGATGTTATGCAGGAAGCATTTATTAAAGCATATATTTCATTAGCGACGTTAGATGATACCAGCCGATTTCGGGTTTGGTTAATTCGGATTGCAGTTAATCAGGCGATAGATAATTACCGGAAATGGAGTAAACAAACTGCCAATAATTGTAATCAGAACGCAGATGAAACTGGTGGACTCAGGACGCACAATTTAAGTCGGAATCCGCGAAACCAAATGGAAACTAAAGAACTTAACCAGCAGATAACGTATGCAATTTCAAAATTGCCAAAACAACAGCAGTTAGTATTTATCCTACGGTTTATTTACGAGATGCCGATATCAGAAATTGCGGAATCGGTATCGTGCTCAGAAGGAAGCGTTAAATCGAATGTATTCCATGCGCTACGAAAAATGCGGAAAGAACTCGCAAAACTTCAGAAAGGAGAATTACCCTATGCGCCGATGTCGCTGGTATCAAACCCTGGTTCCGGAATACCTGTTTGGGGAATTGACGCCGAGCAAATTGCTGAAGTTCAATAGGCATATCTTGACCTGCAAGCAATGTCGCGAAGAAGTATCTACGATGCAAGATGTTCTAGGATACATTCGAACAGAAGTTGCGGAAGTTAACCTTCCTACCGAATCTGATTGGCAGAAATTCCATACCACATTAACTGCACGGTTAACACAAAAACCGAAACCAAACTATCTGCACCAATGTATCCTTTGGTTGAAAACGATGGTGGTTTCACAACCAAGTTGGGTAACCGCGTTCGTTTGTGCCGTAACCATAACTATTTTGGTTTTTCATTTGGGAAAATCAAACAAATCGTTCGCGTCAAATTCTGATTCGAATCAATTTCGTTTTTTTAGAAAAGCGAATCGCTGAAACCAAATATGTTTATGAGATAGATAACTAATGGTTTAGGAGGATAATGTATGGTTCGGATGAAGAAAATAACCGGATTTACTATGATAGAATTAATCATCGTCACCAGCATAATTGGGATTTTAACGGCAATAGCTATTCCCAATTTTCTCGCAGCACGAACCCGCGCGAAAGTTTCGCGCACTCGAGCTGAACAGGAAATGCTGATGCTTGCACTGCAGAGTTATTTTGCAGATAGAACAACGTATCCACTAAACCATACAAAAGGATTATTGAGCGATATAGATTTAATTCCGTTAACGACACCGATTGCGTATATGACGAGTTTACCCAAAGACCAATTCCAGTTTCCGGAACTTCGCGAAAACCGTTTCGTAGGTTACGATGTTAAGAATAAAAAACCGTTACCGGTAGATAACCGGTTCGGCGGATATGGATATCTCAATTATCTACAACTAGCACCGAAAAAAGGCGAGGTTTCGAAAGAAAATCCATTTAGTGGGAATAGCTGGTATCTTATCAATAGTTTAGGACCGGATTTCGACCTCGATTATAATACATTAACAATACCGCATAGGTATATTTCTTATGACCCAACGAATGGAACCACGAGCGACGGAGATATCTGGTTAACCGGCCCGTAGAATCAATAGAAGAATGGAAAACGAAAAACCGAAACTTGTTAAGAATGCCATCTTTACATAAGAATAAATAATGCGGAGAAAGGGAAATATTATGCTGAATACAAAAGGTTCACGGTTCGTTAACGATGAATTGATATTATTCACGCGCCATTTATCTGCAGCGGTAAGCATGGAATTACCGGTCAGCCAGACGCTTGAAGTTATGGCGAAAGAAATGAACGGGCGAGCGTTCGGCCGAACTTTAACTGAGGTTAAAGAACAGATTGATGAAGGAACGCCGCTTTCTCAAGCATTAGGGAAACACGACCGATATTTTCCTGAATACTACTGCCGATTAATTGCTGCCGGTGAACAGGGAAATGCATTAAAAGAAATCTTAGACCAGCTTGGGGATTATCTTGACCGGACGTATAAACTGAATAAACGGATTCGCGCCGCATTAGCCTATCCTTCAGTAGTTGGCATATTAATTTTATTAGATATCATTCTCATTGGGTTTATAGGAATTATTCCGCGATTTAAAATGGTATTTATGGAACTTGGCGCAAATTTGCCTTGGATTAGTTCGTTACTGCTTACTATCGGTGAAAGATTTTTCTATTATCTCGGTGGATTTATAACTGGAATAATCATATTGCTAATGCTTTACTATACAACTGGGATTATCCGCTCCAGAAAGGGAAAATTTATGATTGACCGGGTCTTATTAAATCTGCCGTTAACCGGTATTGTTACGCGCAGAATTGCAGCAGCTCGGTTCACTCGGACTCTTGGCAGTCTCCTTCGTGGCGGGGTTCCTCTGCCAGAAGCGTTGCGATTAACCGCAGATACGAGCTTTAACGAGGCGGTTAAACAAGCGATTTTAGCAGTTAAACAACAGGTTGAAGAAGGAGAAAAATTCGGGCAGAAATTAGCGGGAACGGAAGTATTCCCGCAAACGATGGTTTGGATGATTGCAATGGGCGAAGGTAAGGGAACGCTGGAATCAACGCTTGACCATCTAGCGGATTATTACGATACGCAAGTTGAATCGAGTATCGCGGTAGCTACCGCAATATTCGAACCGTTAGTAATCATTATCATTGGGATTATGGTCGCATTTTTTGTTACCGCAATGTTTTTACCGTTATTCAATATAATCAATTTCATTAGATAACATGTTCAACCTGCAAGATACACCCCAAAAACCAAGTCAGCTCGTTGATGAATTGATTGCGCAAGCGTATGCTTGGCGTGCCAGTGATATCCATCTAGAACCGCATCAGAATGGGTATCGAATACTCTATCGTCGCGACGGCGTTTTACATCAGGTTAACCAGACTAATCTAGATATCGGAATTAAATTAGTTGCTCGGATTAAAGTTCTAGCACAACTTCCGGTATACTTACGAGACACGCCATTCGACGGGCGGTTAGTCTGGAAAAATGACGGTAATCCGCACCATGATTTACGGGTTTCTATTATTCCGACCATTCACGGGGAAAAAGCGGTTATTCGATTATTCGATTTCGCACAACATCAATTGCATCTCGCAGAGTTAGGGTTCTCAGTTCAAACTCTCAAACAATTAGAACAATTGTTTACTCAACCGCGTGGTACGATTTTATTAACCGGTCCCGCTGGAAGTGGAAAAACTACTACGATTTATTCCGCATTGCGGTATATCCATAAACAGAACCAACAGATGAAAAATATTCTTACGATCGAAGATCCAGTTGAATGCGATTTGGGGTTTGCGGCACAAACGCAGGTTAAACCGAAACTCGGGTTAACTTTTGCGGAAGGATTACGCTCGGTTCTTCGACAAGATCCGGAAGTAATCGTTGTCGGCGAAATCCGGGATTTCGAAACGGCACAGATTGCTATTTCTGCAGGATTAACCGGCCATCTGGTAATTAGCACCGTCCATTCTGGTCGCGCAACGGAAGTCTATATCCGTTTATTAGAGATGGGCATTGAACCGTATCTATTAGCTTCATCAGTGAGCGGGATTCTCGCACAACGGCTGGTTCGTAAAATCTGTGAACAATGTAAAGAAGAATATCGTTCTCAATTGGTCAATGATATACCCGCGTTTAATTGTTTAACCTCAATGAAGTTATACCATGGTAAAGGATGCGATGCCTGTGCGAATACCGGCTATTTCGGCAGGACTGCGATAAGCGAATTGTTGATTCCGAACGAATCTATCCGTCAGCTACTGTTGTCGAAAACAACAACACAAGAACTGGAACAAACCGCACGAAATAATGGGATGCAGAATATTCTTGACGATGGCATCGAAAAGGTTAAACAAGGTATAACTACCTTAGAAGAACTCGTTCGAGTTATCGAACGCTCGATAATCTATGACTAAATCGAAGTTAACCGGTTTTATAATATTACTAATAGCTTTGGGAGTTGGACTGCTCGCAAATGAGCTTGGTACATTTTATCTCGGCAGACCATTTCTGATATATCCAAAACCATTTTTAGTATTAATCATCATCTGGCTAATACTCATAGGTTTATATCTTCGGCAAATTAAAATTAGTAGGCTAATTTTTTTCTCATTCATAGCCATTTCTCTTATTGTGGTTATGATGTACTCTCCAGTTACTGCCGGATTTCTTGCTGGAAACGGCTTATTAATTTGGTTACTATATAAACTAAAATTTAAAAAGATAACATTTATCGCGAAACTCTGTATCGACCTTGGTTTGCTCATGGCTGGAATTGCAATATTCCTTACGGGAATTTCGATGCTGAAATCTAAAATAGTTCCCGATGAGGTTTCTATCCTCTGGGTTATTGCCGGAGTCAGTTTTGGAATAGGAATAATTTTAACCGCAATAACCAAACCGGAACGCGCCTTGAAGATTAGCATGATAGTAACAGCAAGTATCGGTTCGGTATTTACTATTTATTACTTATTTCTTATTTTCAGTTCAGCGGTAAGTGGTAGATTTGAATTCAATGCAATATGGTCAATGTTTATTGCGCTTAGTGTTACCGTTGTATTCATTGGATTAGAGTTACTTCTTTATCGGTTCCGGAGAAGTAAATTCGCTTGGTTATGGCTCGTAACAATATTCGGTGGTGGGATATTTACCGGGCTTGGCGTTGGAACGGGAATAGTTCTATGT